>JBJECC010000230.1:0-26729 GCA_051870655.1 Parabacteroides sp.
GCTTGATCTTCTCATTAAACGACAAAATCCCGACCGACTGCTTGTCTGTAGGGACAACCGGAGCAACGACTTTCCCATCCCACAATGTATTATCAGCCAATATCAATCCTCCGGCCCTCACTTTGGGAAACACCAGATCATAATAATCTGAATAGAGACGTTTGTCCGCATCAATAAAGACCATATCAAACGTCTCATCCAACTGAGGAATGATCTCCATCGCATCCCCGAAATGCACACGGATCTTCTCTTTCAACGGCGACTGATTGAGGTACTTGAAAATAAAGTCCTCCATCTCGTCGTTGATCTCCAAGGTATGGACCAAACCATCCGCCCCCAGGCCTTCTGCCAGACAAAGTGTAGCATAACCGGTATATGTCCCGATCTCCAACACCCGTTTCGGACGCAGCATCCGGCAAAACATCTTCAAGATCCGCCCTTGCAGATGCCCCGACAACATGCGTGGACGCAACAGATTGACATGGGCGTCGCGGTCCAAAGCCTTCAGCAACGCCCCCTCTCCATCGCTATGGGACAAGATGTACTCTTCAATCGTCAATGCCTTCAATCTTTAAAGGTAGGTAACTGGTAATCCTTGATATTGTTCTGATCCAACACCTTGCCCACATTGTTAATCTCCAGGAAACTTGTACCACCCCCGTCATAGCTGCCGCTCAGATAGGCCACCATATCGTTACGGGTAATCCAACCACTCTGGATCAATTCATTCAATGCATCACAGAAGTACCCCCGACGGCTGTCATTCCAAGGCTGGTGAACAGCCCAAACACCATACGAGAGCGACAACATACGCATGACACGTTGGTTGTAACAAATGGCAAACACCGTAGAAGTTCCACGGAAAGCCGCCAAATAACGAGCCGTACGTCCGGTATAACTATCCGTAATAATCGCCTTTACATGCAGTTTGGAAGAGGATTCCACCGCCTGCTTGGCCAAGAAAGAGGTCACATCCAAATCGTTGCCCTCAATAGGCACACGAATGTCATTGGCAGCCAGCTTGGTCTTCTCGGCTTCACGAGCCACCTTTGTCATCGTCTGGACTGCCTCCACAGGATATTTGCCATACGCTGTTTCACCGCTCAGCATCAACGCATCTGTCCGGTAATAGATGGCATTGGCAATATCGGTCACCTCTGCACGGGTCGGACGCGGATTGTTGATCATGGAGTGAAGCATTTGGGTTGCCACGATAACAGGCTTCTTCATCTCGACACACTTACGGATCAGTACACGCTGGATACCCGGGATTTTCTCTGCCGGCACCTCTATACCCAAATCACCCCGTGCGATCATGACACCGTACGCCACTTCCAGAATCTCATCGATCTTATCCACACCCTCTTGATTTTCAATCTTGGCAATGATCTTGATCGGGCTGTTATGTTCATCCAGAATCCGTTGGATGTCCAACACATCCTGTTTGTTCCGTACGAAAGAATGGGCAATGAAATCCAGTTCATGTTCAATGGCCCACTGAATATTCTTCCGGTCCTTTTCTGTCAATGAGGGAAGATTGATGCGTACACCCGGCACATTCACGCTCTTGCGACTACCAAGCGTAGCATCGTTTTCCACTTCGCATACCAAGTAGTCTGCTGTCTTTTCGATCACCTTCATTTCCAGATCACCATCGTCTATCAAAACAGCACTGCCCACCGACAAATCATGCACGAAATTACGATAAGAGACCGCTATGCAATCATGTGAACTCTCCAATTCCGGATTTCCGACCAATTTGACCCGGTCACCCGTATGAAATTCAATAGGTTCCTGACCTACCGTCACAGTCGTACGGACCTCCGGACCTTTGGTGTCCATCAAGATACCGATCCGGTCAGAAACAGTCCGTGTATTGCTGACAACAAGGCTTAACCCCTCTTCCGTCAAGTGAGCCGTATTCAGACGGACCACATTCATGCCAGCTTTGTACAACGATTCGATGAAACTCACATCGCAACGTTTATCAGAAATAGTGGCAACAATCTTGGTATGCTTTAACATATCTTCTTAACCTTAAAATATTGAAACCTAAAAATCTAACACCCTTGTCTATGCAAAAAACGATTCAAGCGCCAAACGGTACGAGTCCAATCCAAATCCCAAGACAACCCCCTTGCAAGCCGCAGAAATCATCGAAACATGCCGGAACGGTTCCCGTGCATGTACATTGGAAATATGGACTTCAATGACCGGCGTTACCACCGCCTTGATGGCATCATGCAATGCGATTGAGGTGTGCGTATAGGCACCCGCATTCAGGATGATACCGTCATACTCAAATCCCACTTCATGTATTTTATTGATCAGCTCTCCCTCCACATTGCTTTGGTAATAGCTGATCTCGCAATTCGGATAACGGGCTTTCAACTCTTCTAAATAACTCTCGAAAGAGGCATTGCCATAGACCGTCGGCTCCCGTTTCCCCAACAAATTCAGATTCGGTCCGTTAATGATTTGAATCTTCTTCATGTAATTGCAATTTGTTATTTTTGCACACCGGAACTACCGATGTGCCGATTTTTCTTTGCGCAAAGGTAAGGATTTTATTTGAGACAGACATAAAGAGACTCGTGACAATATGCAACAAGACAATGATATGATCAGCCAATATCGGATCTATCTCCGATTGGAAAAATCCGTCTCGCCCAACACACAGGATGCCTATCTGCGGGATCTGGACAAGTTACGCCGGTTTGCAGAACAAGAGGGAAAACAACTGACAACCATTACATACGAAGATTTACAAACATTTGTAGCCGATCTGAATGACATTGGCATTCATCCGCGGTCACAGGCCCGCATCATCTCTGGTATCCGTTCGTTCTATCGGTTCCTGCTGTTGGAAGACATTTTGGCAAGTGATCCGACAGAATTATTGGAGCAACCCAAAATCGGAATGCGATTGCCCGAAGTATTGACGGTACAGGAAATCGACCGGTTGATCGATTCCATTGACCTGACCACACCGGAGGGGCAACGGAATCGTGCCATATTGGAAACGTTATACAGTTGCGGATTGCGTGTATCGGAGTTAATCAACCTCCGTTTTCAAGACATCTATCCGAAGGAGGGATTTATCCGGGTGGAAGGAAAAGGAAGCAAGCAAAGGCTGGTACCGATCTCGGACCGGGCCTTACAAGAGATAGACTGTTATATCCCCGACCGCAAACAGATTCATATCAAACCGGGCAGTGAGTCCTATCTGTTTCTCACCAAACGGGGGAAACCGCTTTCCCGCATCACTGTCTTCCATATCATCAAAGTACAAGCGGAATTGGCCGGCATTCAAAAGGTCATCAGCCCTCACACGTTCCGCCACTCATTCGCCACCCACCTGCTGGAAGGAGGCGCCAATCTGCGAGCTATCCAAGAGATGCTTGGCCACGAAAGTATCCGGGCTACGGAACTCTACACACACCTCGACCGCGAATCACTCCGTCGGCAAATCCTCGACTATCATCCCCGCAGCAAATAGAAACCGAAAGAGCACAAAAAAGGGATTCCCGATTGAGAATCCCTTTTCCCTATATGCTTACTTATCAGTCTTGCATTATTCAGCACGCAATGTCAGACGCTTGAATGCAACGATCTGCAATTCAGGATCAGCCTCTTTCATCACCTCTTTTACGGTCTTCTTGCCATCCATGATGTCTTCCTGGTTCAACAAGCAAACCTCTTTCAAGAACTTGCCCAGACGACCCTTGGCAATGTTCTCGATCATCTGCTGCGGCAGATTGGCAGCCTTCTCTTCAGAAACCTTAGCGATGATTTCCTTCGCCTTAGCCACATCCTCAGCAGTGATCCAACCTTTTGCCATGTTGCTCTCCATGTGGTCTTCGCTATCTACGTGAGCCGGGTTGATACCAGCCTTCTTCAAAGCAGCCTCAACTGCCTTCTGAACCTGTTCAGCCTTTGTCTTCTCGATAGCCACCTGGATCTCTGCATTCTTGACAGACTCCGGAACGCCAGCCTCATCGATTGCAATCGGGTTCATAGCAGCGATCTGCATAGCGATGTTGTGAGCTACCTCTTCATTCTCCTTGTTGAATGCAGCGATTGTACACAATTGGTTCTTACCCATGTGGTTGTAAACGGTTGTGAAAACACCCTCTACCACACTGTAACCATCCAATTCCATCTTCTCACCCGTGATACCACTGCGATCGATTACGGCATCCTGAATAGTACCCTTACCCATCGGCAATGCCTTCACCTCATCCAATGTCTGGCACTTGTTAGCGACAGCAGCGTCCAAAATAGCCTGAGTCAATGCAACGAAATCAGCGTTCTTTGCTACGAAGTCTGTCTCACACTTCAATGCGATGACAGCTGCGAAATTACCATCCTTCTTTGCCAAGACACAACCTTCTGAAGCGTCACGGTCTGAACGTTTAGCAGCAATTGCCTGACCCTTCTTACGGATGATCTCCATTGCCTTTTCGATGTCACCGTCTGTTTCAGTCAATGCTTTCTTACAGTCCATCATACCAGCTCCGCTCATTTTGCGCAGCTTGGTAATATCAGCCATTGTTACAGCCATATTCTTTTTCTTCTTAATCGTTCGTTGTTATTACTCTTCTTCTTTCGCGAACTTGTCTGCTACATTAGCGTTCAGAGCATCATCGTCCTCTTTCTTTGTACGCTTAGCAGCTTTTGCCTTACGCTCACGCTTCGGAGCTTCACCTTCGCCTGCAGCTTCAGTGTCCACTTTCTCAGCCTTGCGTTCTTCCAAGCCCTCGTTCATAGCCTCGCAGATCGCGCCCAAGATCACCTCTACAGATTTTGTAGCGTCATCGTTAGCCGGGATTACATAGTCGATGTTGTTCGGGTCAGAATTTGTGTCCACCATACCGAATACGGGGATACCCAGACGGTTAGCCTCACGTACAGCAATATGTTCTTTCATCACGTCAACCACGAACAAGGCAGACGGAAGACGAGTCAGGTCAGCGATTGAACCCAAGGTCTTCTCCAACTTTGCACGCTGGCGAGTGATTTGCAGTTTTTCTCTCTTAGACAGATTATCAAACGTACCATCTTTTGTCATCTTGTCGATCGTAGCCATCTTCTTGATAGCTTTGCGGATTGTCGGGAAGTTGGTCAACATACCACCCGGCCAGCGCTCGATCACGTAAGGCATACCTACAGAAGCAGCCTTGTCAGCGACAACTTGTTTAGCCTGTTTTTTGGTAGCGACGAACAGCACCTTCTTGCCCTGCTTAGCCAGGTTCTTCATTACTTCTGCTGCTTCGTCAACTTTAGCAACTGTTTTATATAAGTCAATGATATGAATACCATTGCGCTCCATGAAAATATAAGGAGCCATAGCGGGGTTCCACTTTCTTTTTAAGTGTCCAAAGTGAACACCAGCCTCTAATAACTGATCAAAATTAACTCTTGACATTTGTTTCTTTTTAAATCGTTTACATTCTTGTTGTTTTCAACTGCCGGGTAGTCTTCCCACAAATCTGCTTGTAAAAGGAATCCCCGCAATTTAGATACTAAACGCTTGATCTTGCTTGTAAGGGACTCACAAACATTAACGTTTACTGAACTGGAATCTCTTACGAGCTTTCGGACGACCCGGTTTCTTACGTTCAACCGCACGCGGGTCACGAGTGATAAAGCCTTCGCTTCTCAATGTCTTCTTGTCTTCCGGATTGATCTTTACCAATGCACGGGCGATTGCCAAACGGGCTGCCTCAGACTGACCCTTGAAACCACCACCACACAAGTTGATCTGGATGTCATACTGTTCTGCTACGTTCAGTGTAGAAAGCGGCTGCTTTACAATAAACTGCAGGATAGAAGAGGGGAAATATTGAGCCAAGTCGCGCTTGTTGATCGTAATTTTACCTGCACCTTCGCTAACGAATACGCGGGCTACTGCAGCCTTACGTCTTCCTATTGCATTAACTACTTCCATTGTGATTATTTATATGAGTTTATATCGATTAACTTAGGCTGTTGTGCTTCGTGCTTGTGCTCTGTGCCTTCATATACATACATATTGCTCAGCAATTTGGCACCCAGACGGTTCTTGGGCAACATACCTTTTACTACTTTACGGAACAGACGGTCTGCACCCTTTGCCATCAAGTCGGCCGGAGTGTATTCAATCTGTCCACCGGGATATCCGGTATATCTCAAATAAATACGATCGTTCATCTTGTTACGAGACATAACGATTTTCTCTGCGTTGATGATAATCACATTATCACCACAGTCAACGTGCGGAGTGAAGTTGGGTTTGTACTTACCGCGCAAAAGCTTCGCAACTTTTGCACACAGACGTCCTAACGTCTGTCCTTCAGCGTCAACAATGACCCATTCTTTGTTTACAGTTGCTTTGTTTGCAGAAATGGTCTTGAAACTTAAAGTATCCACTGCTTAAAAATTAAATTAATTAATAACTCAAAAAACTATCCCAGCACACCGTCGCAACGGACACTGATGCAACAAATGTGCTAAATACTAAACTTTTAGTACGTTGTGATAATAATCGGCTTGCAAAGGTAGGCCTTTTTTGTGAAAGAAAAAACTTTGCCACCTCTTTTTCGAATGATTTTTATCGTTTTCTATGAGCGGACTGTCCAAAAATATGTACCTTTAACCCGTTTTAAGACATGTGACATCTATTTTACAAGTTATCAACTGGCAAAATGACTAAAAAGGAATTATATACGATTATCTTTGAATCCGACACACGGGACGGGAAACTCTTTGACACCGTCCTGATCGGTTTCATCCTTTCCAGCATTCTGGTCGTAATCTTCGAGAGTCTCTGGAGCGGCAACAATTATATCAATTGGGGATTACAAGGATTGGAATACCTGTTCACGGCATTCTTCACCTTGGAATATGCGCTTCGCATCTACTGTTCTCCCAATCCGCGGCGATACATCTTCAGTTTCTTTGGGATCATCGACCTGTTGTCCACCCTACCGCTCTATCTGGGCTTTTTCGTCAGCGGAGCCCGCTATCTGCTCATCCTGCGTTCTTTCCGTCTGATCCGTGTCTTCCGGGTATTCAAGTTGTTCAGTTTCCTTGACGAGGGGAATCTGCTGATGCAATCGCTGTGGATCAGTCGGGCCAAGATCGGAGTCTTTTTCCTGTTCGTCCTGATCCTCAACATCTCCATCGGTACATTAATGTATATGGTAGAAGGCGGGCAACCCGACACGCAGTTTTCCAATATCCCGGCAAGCATCTACTGGTCTATCGTCACCATGACCACCGTCGGCTATGGAGACATCACCCCTTCCACCAGTGCCGGCCGTTTCTTGTCCGCCGCAGTCATGCTGTTAGGCTACACCATCATTGCCGTCCCCACAGGTATCGTCTCGGCGGCGATGGTCAGTGAGGAGCGCCACCGTCGGAAAAGTTCGCCCTGTCCGTATTGTGGCCAGCAGATCTCTGAACCCGACGCCCGATTCTGTCCGCATTGTGGGGAAAAGATGAAAGAATAAGGACTATCTTTGCAGCATGAAAGGATTTGAAGGATACGTAGGCATACACATCACGAGCGAGCAGATGGTGAATGATATGATCTTCACCATGCTGTTGGTTCTGTTTATTTTGTTCGCCATCGTCTTCCATACCCATTATCGGTTGTTTCTAAAGATGTTGCATGACATTTTCTTTCTCAAAGAGCGACAGAACAGCTATGAAAAGAACGAAGGCTCCGAATGGCTCTTCCGTACATTCATGCAATTTCAGGCTCTTTTTCTCTGTAGTCTGTCCCTGTTTGCCATCTCCCGCCACTTCGGTTATGCAGAGTCATTCGACCGACGATCGACCGGTGCCCTCATTTTCATGCTGTTTGGCGTATTATGGCTCTACTATTTTTGTAAACAGATTTTCTACAGGCTTTTCGGCATGGTTTTTACGGACAGGGAAAAATATCGGTTCTGGAAGACACACTACAATGCACTGATGGGCACATGGGGAGTCCTGCTCTACATACCGGTACTTTGGCTGGTGTTTGTCAACAGCTCCGGAACCGCCCCTATCATCCTGTTTTTTCTCTTATACATAGCCTGGCGTTTTGTAATAATTTATAAGACAATACGGATATTTTACAAGAAAAACACCGGACTTTTATACATTAGTTTGTACCTTTGCGGCCAAGAATTTTTGCCCCTAATTTTGTTGTATCAGGGCATGGATTATTTGTATAACTTTATCGAGACGAGTGCTTTATGGCATTGAATATCAAAAAATTGCTGGTGTCACAGCCGAAGCCTGCATCAGAGAAATCTCCCTATTTCGAAATTGCAGAAAAATACGGCGTGGAGATAGACTTTCGCCCGTTTATCAAAGTTGAACCGCTTTCCGCAAAAGAGTTCAGACAGCAAAGAATTTCTATTTTGGACCATTCGGCTGTGATCTTTACAGCTCGTACGGCTATCGACCATTTCTTTCATTTGTGCGAAGAGTTGCGTGTGACGATTCCCGAAACAATGAAATATTTTTGTATGACAGAGGCTATCGCCGTCTATCTGCAGAAATACATTGTATATCGCAAACGTAAGATTTTCTTTGGAAATGGAAAGGTAGAGGATTTGGTGACCATCATTGGAAAGCATGCTAAAGAGAAATACTTGGCTCCTGTTTCGGACGTTCATAAGGATGATTTGTTTGGGTTGCTGGACGCGAAGAAAATCAATTATACAAAAGCTGTAATGTATCGGACCGTAAGCAACGATTTCAGCAAGGACGAGAAATTTGACTACGATATGTTGGTCTTTTTCAGTCCTTCCGGAATCTCATCTCTGTTGAAGAACTTCCCCGATTTCAAACAGGACAACATCAAGATCGGTTGTTTTGGCCCCACGACAGCCCGTGCGGTGAAAGATGCAGGGTTGCGTTTGGATGTGGAAGCTCCTACTCCTGAAGCGCCTTCCATGACGGCGGCATTGGAATTATATTTAAAGAAAGAGTCGGATAATTCTGTCGAATGACCCTCCGAAGATACACGCTTGCCAAAGCAGAACGCCTGTCATGGGATCGGCACATCAACCGATTGTTTGCAGAAGGACAATCATTTGTGTCGTTCCCATTACGGGTTGTTTATTTATTGACGGACGAAGAAAGCCTGCCTGCCTGTTCCATTTTAGTCAGTGTCCCTAAAAAGCGTTTCCGCCGGGCGGTCAAACGCAATCTCATCAAACGTCAAGTGCGTGAGGCTTACCGTGTGCGCAAATATGAATTGATTGATCCATTGGAGGAAAAAGAGAAGAAACTGATGTTGGCATTTCTCTATATTGACCATACGATCCACCCTTTCAGCGATATGGAAAAAGCCATGAATAAACTGATCCGCATTTTACGGGAGCGAATGGAATGAAACAATTCTGGAATCATCTGTTTTTGCTGCCGGTCTATTTCTACAAATATTTTATCTCACCGTTGACTCCCCCATCTTGCCGGTTTACCCCTACCTGCTCCGAGTATGCAGTTCAGGCAGTCCGTAAATATGGCCCGTTCCGTGGCGGCTGGTTGACATTGAAACGGTTGCTGCGTTGTCATCCCTGGGGTGGCAGCGGATATGATCCGGTTCCCTGATTCAATATGTTCTATCTCGATTGTCATACGCATCTGCCGGAACGTCCAACCGGTGCCGATGTATGTTGTTGCTACAATGTCATTGCGGGGAAAGACTCCTTTCCCGAAGGATCTCCTGTATGGCTTTCCTGTGGCATACATCCTTGGTATCTGGATAACCTGCCGGATCCGGAATCGCTCTTGCGTCATTGGCTGTCCCATCCATCGGTCTGCGCTGTCGGAGAGGCCGGATTAGATAAACGGGTCCTCACCTCTGTCACACAGCAACTCCCTATCTTTCAAATGCAGGCTCAGTTAGCGGAAGAATTTAGCAAACCGCTGCTGATTCATTGTGTAAAGGCGTGGTCCGAACTGATCACCCTCAAACGGAGCCTACAGCCGAAACAGCCCTGGATCATACACGGATTCCATGGCAAAGCCTCCTTGGCCCAACAGCTCCTTGCCCATGGATTCACCCTTTCCTTCGGTCCTCATTTCCAGCCGGAAGCGGTCTGGGCTGCCGCCTCACAAGGATTCTTGGCAGAGACGGATGACAGTGGAGCCGACATCCGCAAGGTCTATGCCGCCTTAGCCGACACACTCCAACGACCCGTAGAACAGTTACCCATCAAAATGTCCCTAATTCTGCCTTCTCTGTCTGTTTGACAATCAGCTGACGGGCCCGTTCAATCAACGTATCAAAGCCCTGTTCTTCATCCGCTTCTGAGAGCGCCACAGGGATATCGGGGGCAATGCCGAACTCCGTGTGTTGCTTGTCCACATCCAACATGGGAGATGCAGAGAAGCGGATCATCCAACCGTTGGGTAGCTCCGACATAAAAGGGAAACCACTGCCACCTCCGGTCTTGTCACCCAAAATGGTCGCATAAGGTGCCATCCGCATTTTCTGGACAAAATCATTGGCAGCACTGTAACAATGCCGGTTCGTCAGCACCACGACAGGACGCCACCATTTGATGTATTCCGACGGTTCCAGATAAAGCGGGTAAGGTTCGGAAAAATCATCATGCCCCTTACCGGTCTTGTGCTGCATATAGCCTACCAGTGTCTTCGCTTTCAGAAACCGCGTGGCAATCCGATCCGAATAGGTCAACGAACCGCCTCCATTCTCCCGAATGTCCAGAATCAGCCCACGACAATCCTTGAAACTGAGGAAGATCTGATTTAAGTTGCCCTCTCCTACTCCACTGGAAAAACTGCGATAGGCCACATACCCGATGGAATCGGGCAACAACACCGTATAACGCATACCGCCCGCAATCCGATACTCTTTTCCCAAATACTTGGCTTCAAGCGTCTCGCTGTAATTGCTTGGGTAATTCTCATACCACTCCCAATAGCGGGACATATCGAACGAGGAGACCAGATTGGTATGTCCATCCTTCAGTTCGTACAGCATATCGGCCATCAGATCAAACAGGACATACTGGTCCATCGTGTCCTTTACCTGCTGTGAGTAACGCTCATGCACCTCATCCCAATCAATCTCCTTGTAGGAAAAGAAGCAATAATTCTCGTCCAGAATCCGCCACAAGGCTTCGAAGTTGGCCCGCGGCTCGGAAGTAAACTCATCTCCCTTCTCACAGCCGGGAAGCATCAACAGGCATATTGCCAGATAGATATACAATCGGATAGGTGTCATCGGCATTCACTTTTAATCATACATACTGTGTGATTTCGGATGTCGCATGGACCGGCTACCCGACGCGACAAACTCTTTCACCAGACCCACCACAAAAGAGTTGGAAATTAGATGGGACCGGATCTCGTTGATATCCGTCCGATAACGGCTGCTCAGATAACCGACACGGACGATACAGGGACCGACAGGCAGATCGACTGTCAGATAGTGGCGCATGGCAAATTTGTTGTGGAAAGAGACCAGATGCACCACACCGGCATGATTGCCCAGACCAAACATCTCATAGTACGACTGATTGTAATGGGGAGCAAAGGCCATCCCCAAGAAGGGCAAGGTACACTGGTAACGCAACCGCATCGGATAGCTTCCCAAACGCAGGGTGTAGGCCACTTGTGTAGTCAGATTGGCACTCAAATCAGCTTTTGCAGCCACCGGATTGTTGGTATTCCGGGTATTGTAGATGCAACCGCCCAACAGTTCCCCGGAGAGTCCGGCCTGCCAGTTGACGGGACAGGACAAAGGCAGCCTATACAGATAACCGAGCTGGTAATTGAGCAAGAAGCCATAATCGATGGCAGAACCGGACCCGTTCTGTGTACGGGCAAACGACAGATCTATCCACTGCTGACGGGTCCAACGGCCGGCGGTTTGCGGCAACTGCCGGATCCGTTCATCCAGAATCCGGACGCCCCATCCTGTATAGCAGGCCTCAATACCGGGAGTCAGATAGGTGTCCATCAGATTGTAGCCGCCCACACCCGCCATCGTCCCCACATTGACCGGATAGGCTTCCGCCACTTCCTCGTCCTGGGCAGATACCCCCATCCAACTACCTAACCAAAGGAGTGTCAGCCACACTTTCCAATTCACCATCCGTTCCACAGCTTAAAACAGTTTCATTTGTCCCGTGATTTCATCGAGAATATCACTGTCGCTGGAGGCGTTGCTCTCCTCTGAGGAGGGGACAGCCTCCTCCGGATGCTCCCCGGTCGCACCTTCCACCGAATCGGTTGTCGGGAAACGTTCCGGCTCCAGTTCATTGACCGTCTCCACTTCGTAGGTAGTCAGCCGTTTGCCTTTTGCCTTGAACCCCTTCACGGCAATGAAGGACTCGGCATCGACTACCAACGCCTCCCGGAACGCATCGTGCCCGCCGAAAATCACCTCCATACGTGGATAGGCCTCATCCGTCAACAACAACAGGCGGCTCTTGGGATTGTCTCCCAAGAAGTTCTGTTTGCGGCTACTTGCCTCCAGCTGGAACCGTTTCAGATAGGGGTATTTCTGATCGGCATCGTAAAGGGCGGCAGTCCACACCTTTTTCGGATCAAACTTCTCGATAATCAAGATATTGTCGTCATAATGATTGCTCAAATCAAAGTTGGTGGTATAGAACTCCCCATTCTGGAGAATCACCAAGATAAGGTCCTCACTGTGGAACTCGCCCAGCTCCTCTCCTCGTCCGTCGTAATTCAGCCGCAGGACATCCCGGTCAAACCAGACTTCGCGCCCTCCCAAGGTAGAGGAGCCCTTCTGTTTCAGGCTGATCTTGTGTACATCCGCTTTGGTCAGGATATTTCCCATGGAGCCACGCCCCTTGATGGCAATCTCGCTGAAACTCTTTTCGAACACCAACAATTTCTGTCGGGGTTTCGGTTTGAGGATCACCTTCACCGTCTCGGCCTCACCATTCGGATTGGCACTGAAATAGAGAATACGCGAGCCCTCCGTTCCTTTGGTCAGATTATACTCCTTGTCGCGTGTCACACCGGTGACGGCAAACCGTTTGATATAGTTGAAGCCGGCCTTCCCGTCCCGATAGACCACATTATAGATCGTACGAGTATCATTGCGTTTGAAGACATTGACATACAGGATATCCTTGCCGATGAACATCTTATCGCTCACCTTCACGATTTTATAGACACCGTTGCGATAGAAGATGATGACATCGTCTATATCGGAACAGTTACAGACAAACTCATCCTTCTTCAATCCCATGCCGATAAAACCTTCGGCCCGATTGATATAGAGCTTCTCATTCGCCTCCACGACCTTCGTCGCCTCAATCGTATCGAAGTTGCGCACCTCCGTCAGACGGGGATACTGCTTGCCATATTTTTCCTTCAGCATCCGGAACCAGTCGATCGTGTAATCGACGATGTGTGCCAAATGGTCTTCGATCCGGGCAATCTGTTCCTTGGTCAGGGCAATCAGTTCGTTGCACTTGTCGGAATTGAATTTCAGGATCCGTCCCATCTTGATCTCCATCAGTTTCAGGATGTCGTCACGGGTCACCTCGCGTACCAAATGCGGTTTGTAGGGTTCCAGGCGATGGTCGATATGTACCACCGCCTCATCCATACTCTTGGCATTCTCAAATTCCGCATCCTTATAGATCCGTTCTTCGATGAATATCTTTTCCAACGAGGAGAAGAAAAGCGTCTCCTCCAGTTCCCCCTTCTGGATCTCCAGCTCACGGGTCAACAGATGCAACGTGCGGTCAGTCGAATTCCGCAACACATCGCTGACCGTCAGGAAATGGGGCTTGTCGTCTTTGATGACACAACAGTTGGGTGAGATGCTGATCTCACAATCCGTAAAGGCATACAGGGCATCAATGGTCTTGTCGGACGAAACACCGGGAGCCAGATGCACCAGGATCTCCACCTGCCGGGCCGTGTTGTCATCCACCTTCTTGATCTTGATCTTCCCTTTGTCATTGGCCTTCAAAATCGAGTCAATCACCGAAGAGGTGGTCTTTCCGTATGGAATATCACTGATGACCAAAGTCTTGTTGTCTAACTTGCTGATTTTGGCCCGTACCTTGACCGAACCGCCCCGCTCGCCGTCGTTGTATTTGCTGACATCGATATAGCCGCCTGTCTGAAAATCGGGATAAAGAGCGAACTCCTCCCCTCGCAGGTAGGCAATCGAGGCATCTAACAGCTCATTGAAATTGTGAGGCAGAATCTTGGAAGAGAGACCGACGGCAATACCCTCCACCCCTTGGGCCAACAACAACGGGAATTTCACAGGCAGCGTCACCGGTTCTTTGTTGCGGCCGTCATAGGAAAGCTGCCAGATTGTCGTCTTGGGATTGAACACCGTATCCAAGGCAAACTTAGAAAGACGGGCTTCAATGTAACGGGGTGCTGCGGCCCCGTCACCCGTCAGGATGTTTCCCCAGTTTCCCTGGCAGTCAATCAGCAGATCCTTCTGCCCCAACTGCACCAGGGCATCGCCGATGGAGGCATCGCCATGCGGGTGAAACTGCATGGTGTGTCCTACGATATTCGCCACTTTGTTATACCGGCCGTCGTCTAACCGCTTCATCGAATGCAGGATACGACGCTGCACCGGCTTCAGACCATCGTCAATATGCGGAACGGCACGCTCCAGAATCACGTAAGAGGCATAATCCAAGAACCAATTCTGGTACATACCGGACAGATGATACGTCACACGTCCATCCTTGCCCGGCACCTTATAGTCAGAGTGTGTCGATTCCATCGGCTCCTCCGGCTGTTGTCCTTGTACTTCAGCGTCCTGTTGTTCCGTCTCCTCGTCATGCTGTTTTCCCATGTCGTCTTCTAAATCTTCCGGTCTCATACAATTCACATCGTTTAAAAAAGCAGTCTTTTCTTTCAGCGTGTAAATATATGAATTTTTGATTACTTTTGCGGCGACTAAACAGAATAATCTATATGACAAACCTCTTATCTAAGTCATCTAATCAGAACATAGCCAGGGAATTGAGAGACTATGTAATGATTGCCATCGGTATGGTGCTTTACGGTGTGGGATGGACCGTTTTTCTCCTCCCTAACGACATTACGACAGGCGGTGTTCCTGGTATCGCCTCTTTGATCTACTTTGCGACCGGTTTTCCGGTTCAATACACCTATTTCATTATCAATGCGTTGCTTCTGATGCTCTCCTTGAAGATTTTGGGATTGAGATTCAGCCTGAAGACCATTTATGCGGTATTCACGCTGACCTTCCTGCTGGAGGTGATCCAGAAGGTGGTGGCTGACACGCATCTGTTGGCAGACCAACCCTTCATGGCGTGTGTCCTGGGCTCCTCCTTCTGTGGAGCAGGCATCGGTGTGGCCTTTTCCGCCAACGGCAGTACCGGAGGAACCGATATCATTGCGGCCATCATCAACAAATACCGCGACATTACTTTGGGACGGGTCATCATGTGTTGCGACCTGGTGATTGTCGGTTGCAGCTACTTTGTCCTGCATGACTGGGAAAAAGTGGTCTATGGATATGTGACGCTTTTCATCTGCAGTTTTGTACTCGACCAGATTGTGAACAGTGCCCGCCAGTCCGTACAGTTCTTTATCATCTCCAAAAAGTATGCGGAGATTGCCCGCGAGATCAACAACATTCACCGGGGTGTTACCGTCATTGACGGTACCGGATTCTACACGGGACAGGAGCAGAAAATCATGTTCGTGCTCGCCAAGAAACGGCAATCGACCACCATTTTCCGCATCATCAACGACATTGATCCGAATGCATTCGTATCGCAGAGTGCCGTCATCGGTGTGTTTGGAAATGGATTCGATCATTTCAAGGTATCCCATTCGCATACGCAAAAAGGCACGGCCCCTTCCGCCTGACTCCCTCTCGTTTGATCTAAAATAAGCGGAACACTCCGATTCTTGCCCTGTGTCAAGAAAAAGAGCTGTTCCCTTTTTTTATCCCTCCAAAGTGTACAACCTATCCCCAAAGAGGCTACTTTTGTGTTGTAAAACATAATTAGGTAACAGACTTATGGTAAAAAGATTGTTTGAAAGGTATTTTCAACTGATCAGTTTTCAGCAGAAGCCCCGATAAAGGGTTCGCTGAAAAGGATGAATAATTGGGTTACTTGGTATGTAGAGTGTTTGAGTGAGTAAAGCCGTGCAAATGCACGGAGGTGTTTAACAAAATTGTGTGTGTGCTATGAAAAGTTTGATGAGACGTCTCTGGAAGATCTGTCAGCACTGTCTGACAATCATGGGACAAAATGAGATGGCAGCACGGGGCTATGACTATAGAGTATAGGCCCCGTGCTTTTTTTATATCCTAAGGTTTCTTGCCGTTCAGATAGTCAGTGGGCGTGATGGAGTAGAGCGCCTTAAAGCATTTGGTGAAATAGGCAGGTGATGAGAAACCGGTCGAATAGGCCACTTCACTGACCGTAACGGATCCCTGCCGCAACAGCAGGGCCGCCTTCTGCAAACGGAAATTCCGAAGAAAATCAATGGGGGAGAGACCGGTCATCTCCTTGACCTTTCTATATAAATGTACGCGCGAAAGCCCCAGTTGCTCGCTGCCCTTCTCGATGTTGAAATCCGGATCGTTATAATGTGCTTCCAGAAGGGCGATGAACCGTTTCAGGAAACGGTCGTTCAACGGTTCGGCCGATGAGGGTACAACGGTGACAGTCTCCTCTTCCAAAGCCGGTTCCGGTGTGTCAGGCAGACGCTGCCACTGCTGGGAGAAGCGTTCCCGCAGTCGCTTCCGCTCCTCGATGATCTGCAAGATACGCAGTTTCAGGATCTCCAGATTGAAGGGTTTCTGGATGTAGTCATCCGCCCCCTCAGAGATACCATACATACGTTGCCGATCATCGCTCAAGGCTGTCAGCAGGATCACGGGAATATGGGAGAAATCCATCGAACCCTTGATCTGCTTGCACAATTCATAGCCGTTCATCTTGGGCATCATGACATCGCTGACCACCAAATGGACTTCTTGATCCTGCAACCGCTCCAAGGCCTCCACCCCATTACCGGCCGTCAGCAGACGGAAATTGGCAGACAGCTCCTTTTTCAAGTAGGAGGCAATGTCCGGATCATCTTCCACCACCAAGATGGTGTAGTCGTATGATTGGGAGAGACGGGTCTGGATCTGGGACGTGTCGATACGCGCCACACCGCAAGAGAGCTCCGTCACCGTCTCCTGGGAGAGATCCGGAGCCGCACTCTGGGCACTCTTCTTGGGCAGAGTCACCGTGAAGCGGGTCCCTTTCCCCACCTCACTGGCCACCGTGATCGTGCCCTGATGCATCAGCACAAACTCTTTGGTCAGATGCAGACCGATACCGGTCCCCTGTGTATAGGTCAGATCTCCGGTGAAAAACTTGTCGAAGACAAACGGTATGTTTTCCGGTGGAATCCCGATCCCGTTGTCCTCTACCGACAAGATCACCTCCTGCTCGTTTTCCTGCAAGCGGATAAGGATCTGTCCCCCTTCCGGAGTGAATTTGAAGGCATTGGAAAGCAGATTGACCAACACCTTCTCCATCTTGTCCGTATCCATCCACAACTCCACTTGCGTCAGCTCCGTATCCAGCTCATACCGGATCCGTTTGCTCTGGGCCAAGTGGTTGAAATAGGATTTCACCTCCTGGACAAAGGCGACCAGATCCATCCGTATCAGTTTCAGATTCATCTTATGGCTCTCCACCTTGCGGAAGTCCAGCAACTGCTGGATCACCCGTTTCAGCCGTTCACCGTTCTTCTGCATGATCTGGATCTCTTCGTAGAGCGGACTCTCCGGCGTCACCTCCTGACACATTTTATACAAGGGGGCCAGGATCAGGGTCAACGGGGTCTTGATCTCGTGTGAGACATTGGTGAAGAACTGCAGTTTCAGGGCCGTCGCCTCCTTGATCTGCCGGTTGGCCTCCGACAGCTCCTCCTTCTGCTGCTCCACCTGCTGGTTAGTCTGGAACAGCTGCTCGTTTTTCCGGCTGATCTTCCGGTTGATCCGGATCGTATTGAGCACCAGACCGATCAACAGGATCATCAAGACCAGGATGATTGTCAGGGAGGATTCCAGGAAATTGTATTGCATCAACAGGTCAGTCAGATAGTTCTGCTGCCGTTCGATCTGCTCCTGATAATCCAGCAGACGGTTCGACTGCAAATAGATGGTACCGGCATTGTCTTTGTCGATGATGGCCGACGAGAGTGCATACTGCTTCGCCACCTTGTCGCCCCGCAGAATCTGCATGGCAATCTGGATGGCCATACTGCCACAGATCGGATTGTAGAACGTGGCTGCCAGCTTCCCCTCGGCCACGGCCTCAACGCCCATTCCCTTACCGGTCAGCGCATCCACCCCGATAAAGCGGATCCGTTCAGCCGCAGCCGGATCACGGGCCGCAATGGCTTCGCGTGCCTCCAACGCCATGACATCATTGTGGGCATACACCAAATCAATCTGGTCCAGATAGCTCAACGTATCCATCCGTTGCGGGATCGACTCCCCCTGCCAGTCCCCGTCAATCTGGCGCACCAGAATGTCGGGATGGGCAGAGAGCACCTCCGCGAAGCCCTGATGACGCAGGACAGCGGAAGAGGTCCCCCGTTTTCCCCAAATCTCCAGGATCTGTGCCGGACGGCGAGGCAACAGCGTACAGGCAAAGATGCCGGCCAGACGACCGATCTCATGGTTGTCAGGACCGATATAGGTGGTATATTGGTCGGACAGGATCTTCCGGTCGATGATGATCGTGGGAATACCGGCTTGATAGACCTCTTCGGCCACCGGTGTGATGGCCTGCGTCTCGTTGGGTGAGATGATCATCAGATCCACCTTATCCTTTTTCAGTTTCCGGATCTGGGCGATCTGCTGCCAGTCGTCATTCTCTGCATGTACGATCTTCAACTGGATCTCCGGATGCTCGGCCGCCTCCGCCTTGAGGTCACGGAGCAGGGTCTCCTGCCATACATCATTCTCCAAATAGCCGAACGACACTCCAATCACGACACGACTCTTCCTTTCTCCTGAAGAGCAGGAAAAACAAAGGACACCCGCCAAGAGGGTGAAGAATATGCGGACAATCGTCATAAATTGGTAGTTGCTTGCGTACGCAAAAGTAAACAATTTTATCGATGTATCAGATAGTTTCTGTATCTTCGTCCATTATTTAATCCATCGATCATGAAAATCATCAACAGTCAATTGCTGGACGCGACCACGGAAAGGGCCAAAGTCTCTCCCCGGCTGCGCATGAACTACAATTTCCATGAGGATCTGAACGATCCGATCAACCGCTTGCTGAATGCCTTGGAACCGGGCACCTATCTGCGCCCGCACCGCCACAGGAATCCGGACAAGACCGAGATCTTCCTCCTGCTGCGGGGACGGGTTCGCCTCTTTCTTTTCAACGAAGCGGGCGACATACAGGAGAGCTTCCTGCTGGATCCGCTACAGGGCATGTACGGAGCAGAGATCCCGGCCGGCGTATGGCACAGTTTATACGTGTTGGATTCCGGTTCGATCATCTACGAGGTGAAACAGGGCCCCTTCGCCCCGTTGGCTCCGGAGAATTTCGCACCTTGGAGTCCCGAACCGGAAGACAGGGAAGGGGTGCAGGCTTTTCTCGAAAAGCTGAAAGCATATTAACGGAGCATCGCCTTGCGGGTGCGGATCAGCACCTTTTCACCGGAAGCGAGTGTGGTGGCAAACAGATAAAGATCGCCCCCTTCGCGGATATGGCATTTCTTGCGCAACGCCTCCACGGTGAGCGGAAAGTTGCGTGTCGTGATATTGGCTTGTGGAATCTGTTCCGCAAGCCTTTTACATTGTTTGTTATTGAAGGGGATCACCTCCTCCACCTCAAAGGAGCGGCCGGGAAACTGTCCCACCCAATCGGACGAGGTGTAGAGATGGCTGCTGACCTGCAACTTCCCGACCGGGAAGCGGCACGCAATGCTCTTGAAGGCTCCGGCTTTCAGCACCGAGGCATTGGGCTCGTACAGATAGCGCCCGACAGACGAAGCTAACCGTAGCGAAGCCTCCTGCTCCTCCTCCAAACTGCACACGAACCTCTCTTCCGCAGCCGTCCGGGTAAAATGGACACAATGGATCTGCACGGGATGGACCGGTTGCTCCCGACCGATCACAAACAGCAGCTCCTTGCATTCATTCCTGACCGAAAGGATATGGATGGCCTCTGTAGTAGGCAGCAGCTGCAATGTCTGCCGCAGGTCGGCCATAGGGGAGAGCTTGGCAATCACACGAGGGGCTTTCGCCAACAGACGGGGTAACAGGCCGGGCAAGTCAGGCTCACAGTCGGCCAAGGCAAAAAGCCGTTTGTTGCCTGTCCCACGACGGGCGGGATCGACATAAAAGAGATCGACCGGCGGCAAGGAGTCGATCCACTCGGAAGAATCCCCCTCCAGCACGGTGATATTGTCAGCGCCCAACGTAGCGAAATTGGCACGGGCGGCTTCACAATAGGCGGGAAACCGCTCGATATAATAGACCTGTCGCGCCTGGCGGGAAAAATAATAGCTGTCAATACCCAAGCCACCGGTCAAGTCACAGAGCCGGTCTGACGGGGTGACAAACCGCTGCTTGTAGCAGGCGGTCTGTTCCGACGAACACTGCTCGGCAGCAATCTTCGCCGGAAACAGCAACGCCTCCTGCTGATACCAGGTGGGCAGTTTCTCCTTGATCTGACGGCGGGCACGGATCTGCTCCACCACAAAAGGAATATCCACCTCCGGATAGCGGGAGGCACTCAGCAACAACCGCTCCGGGTCATCCTGCAGATGGGCACGGATAAACGCGACAAGGGAATCGTTCATGGCTGGAACACTTTCGTGGAGAGAATCACGACATCTTTCACCGGACGGTCATGCTTGTCGGTCTCCACCACGGACATCTTCTCCACAATCTCCAGTCCTTCGGTCACCTCCCCGAAAATGGTCACGGACGAATCCAGATGGGGCACGCCTCCCAAGGTCTTATACACCTCACGCTGTTCCGCCGGAATCACGTAAGGCCCCATTTCGGCCAACGTATCCTCCACCAGAATAGAGGCCTGTGCGTTCAATTCGCTCTCCAAGGAATCAGCCTCTAAGGCTGGATTCTCCCGGATCAACTGTTTGCGGAACTTATAGAAGAGCCAGTTTCGGCGGATCTCGTTGATACGCGCCTCTTTGGCTGCCAGTTCTTCGTCATTGAGCACCTTTCCCTGAATGAAACAGAAATGTGTACCGGCAGAGACACGTTCCGGATTCACATCGTCCCCCTCCTTGGCATCGATCAGGGCACCCCGTTTGTTGAAATACTTGGGCAGAATCTCGGCAGGGACCGTAAAGCCACCGTCACCGTCGCCATAGAAGACACCCGGCTGGCGCTCCTTGCTCTTCGGATCGCCGCATTGCACCACAAATTCCTTGATGATGCGGTGGAACAGCATCCCGTCATATTCATGGTTCTGACAGAGGCGGATAAAGTTGTCACGATGCAACGGCGTGTCGTCATACAGCACGACCGTCACGTCCCCCATATTGGTGGCAATTTTCACATACACAGGTTTGTTCGGATCCAACGGCTTCTCCGCACAGGAGGCCAGCAGAACCAACAGACAAAGCAGAGAGATCAGTTTTCGTTTCATAAGCGATAGATTTAGTTACTTGATGTGGCAAAAGTAGAAAAAGCCCCGTAAACCGACAATAAATCCCCCTCGATTTCCCAAGCCGGCAAGCAAAAAGAATCCCCGACAAGCCTGTTGCCTGCCGGGGACGCTCTCTTTATAAAATAATAGGTCTTAGCGAACAATCACTTTCACCTTCTGAACCTCCTTGCCCTGTTCCAGGATCACACCATAGACACCTGCGTTCACGCTGATATGTGCATCACCGCTGATGGTCTGCTGCTGGGCACGGCCGTCCATTGAGACAATCGTCACACGGGCCTCGCCTGCACCACGGATCACGATGCAATGGTCACCGCCGATCACCTGGACAGATTCGATGGACTCTGTACCGGTCGGACTGCCTACGAAGACCGGCTTGATCGTCATCGCCTTCGTCACAGTTACCGTACGGAGCTGGTCGGTAGCCAAACGGTCATCGCTCCAGCCGGCGAAGGTCACACCGCTTTCCGGCATGGCAGCCAACGTGATCTGGTCACCATAGTAGCAGGTCTTGTCGTATGCCAGACCATCTACCAAGACGCGACCAAGCGTATGGCCCTTCTCGTTCTTCGTCTGCTCTTCCACCTCTACAGGGATCTTCGTCGGGTTAGCCAACGTCACGGAGATCACCTTGTCGGCATCCGCCTTCACCTTGTAGTTACCCAATTCGTCCGGAGTCAACGTGGTCGTTCCGGCTTTGACTACGATCCGTGAAGCATCGGCCGACAATGAATATACCTTGAAGGTCACCTCTGAATTGTAGGTAGCCGTCTGTACACCGTAGGTAGCCAAGCGGAAGCCCTTACCCTCTACACTTGCCTCGGTCGGGAAGGTCAGGACCGTAGTGGCTGCAGCCACCTTGGCAAATTCAGCGGCCACGGACATGCTGCTCTCACCGAAGATGACAGTCACCGTGTTCGAAGAGGCGGCAATGCCATCTACCGTCAGGGACTTGAACTGATAACCGGTAGCCGGAGTGGCGGTGATCACTAACTGGACTCCCTTCTCGACAGCTGATCCGGAAGGATAGCTCTTGCCGTTCAGATCAACCACCGTGATCGTTCCGTTCACCGGAGCGTAAGTGATGATGTTCTTCACAATGTGCTGTACAAACTGTGCATCGATCACAACAGACTCACTGCCCACCGTATAAGAACCGCTGTAGGTGGTTCCGTTGACCGTCAATGACTGCAATTCATAGCCGTTCTCCGGAGTGGCCGTGATGGTCAAGACCGTTCCGGCTGTGATCGGATCACCGGACTGATACAGATTGCCATAAGCATCCACCACACGTAACGTACCGTTCTTCGGGCTGAAGGTTACCAACTGCATATCGCTGACCGTAACCTCAATCCGTTCGTCAAGCTGTGATCCTTCCGTACCATTCGGAGTTACGACGGTCTTATAGTTCGGGTTGTTAGGGATGAAACGGGCTTCGAACTTCTGACCATCTTCCGGACGTTTGCTCTTGTCAGCCTCCAACCAGTCGAAAGTACCGGATACATTGGCGGAACCGGCCACCAAAGCGGCATTGGCCAAGGTCTGTCCCTTTCCGATCGGACGGGCAACCGGCCACTTCTTCACCATCGGAAGGGCCTTGTCGATTGTCATCTTAGCCGGGAACTCCTTATAGAATGCCTTGTAGCTGTTTCCAGCCGGAATCGTTACACAGATCGTATAGTCACCAGCTTCTTCCGGCAGCGGTACCGCTACACCGGCCGCATTCTTATAGGTGATTTGATAATCAACTGTTGAAAGTGTACGCGCGTCAGCGGCATCCTTCTTAATTGTAACCGTACCTTGTGTATCGGTAGAACCATTGCTGTCAAACTTGATCGGTGTACCTGTATAAACCGGATTCTTGGCAGCCTTCTCTACCGCCACATTGTAGGTGTATTTCAACGGATTATCTACTGTAACCGTCAAGACATCGGCATCCGTACCTGCTGGAACAGTCAGATAGAAGTCTTTCACCCGATTCACCGGATCATTCAACCAAGTAGAAGAACCATCCTTAATTGTAGTTCCCAACAAAGAAGAAATCTTTACGCCAGTAGGATTGATACCTTCGGGGTAGGAAACCAGCAAATGTAACAGAACGCCCTGCTGGAACTTATCACCAGAATTAACAGGAACACTGGTACCCTTCAACATCTGTACGGAAATGCCGTTCGGCAGCGGAGAGGCAATCTTCACTGGCATGGTTGCCATCGATTGAGTACCCACTTTCACTTCCTGATACGTGTTAACCTCAGCAAAGTTCACAGCATCGGTTGCTGTGAAAGTCACCTTTACCAAATGAGACTTAGTCACATCCGCTCCTGTAATCGCATTAGCCGTAAACTTACCCTCTACAGTCTTACCATTGAACTTAGCCACACCATTCTTGCACTCGTATGTACCGTTGTTCAAGGTGACAGTCGGTACAGTGGTAATAGTCGGATGAGCCTTGTTGATCACCAAGTTGATCGTTCCTTCAGCTACAGCCTCATAGTTACCGATTGCCTTGCGTGAATACTTCACACTGTAGGTACCGGCATTCAACGGAGCCTGCTTGCCATAACCTGCACCAGTAGCCAACTGATACAATACATCTACATCACCCAAACCTACAGGATCCGTCGTATAGATCAACGGCTTGTAGTCGCCATCGTACGTCTGATATTGTTCTGCAGGATTAGAACCAGAAGCAGACTTATCCTCTCTCGGCTTGATGGTAACCTCTGTCAGCTCCTTCGTACTAATGTAGATAGTAGCATCTTGCTGCGGAACGACGAAGGTAGCATAATAAGTGTTCTTACCAGTTTCTTCCTTAACCGTATATTCCAATCGGCCTACTACATCCATAATCACCTCATTCAACACACCAATAACAGTTCCAATCTCAAAGGTCATCTGATAAGTGGCACCTACGATTAACTCAACGGGGTCTCCATTGTTCATAGTGATCTCAGCATCACTACCATCTCCGGCTAACTTAAAGTCAATCTTTCCCAATCGGTTTTCACCACCTGGTCCAATTTCCTTATTATCAATGTAAGCCATAATGTTCACCTTTCCGACAGTCACAAAAGAGGCAGTAATTTCCATGTCACCTGTAACAGAAGGCACTTCAACAACCGATTCCTTCTTATTGTCATCAAGAGTCTGCGCTGCATTATTAATAACCAACGCACTCTGATAACCCGGCATCGGAGTCACCGTGATCTTCAGCTTTGTTCCATAGGGGATTTCAGCCTGGTTATTGACTGCTGTCCATGTGACCCCATCGGCTTCCAGCTTCTGCACCTTGATTGAACCCTTTGTCGGATCCGGAGTCGGGATCGTCATCTTGGCAGCTTTACCCTTCACCTCGGCATTGACGTAAGGCACTTCATCACCCTCTGCCAGGCTCTTGAACTTACCCTCCACCACGCAGTAGGCAGGAGCCACATTCCAATCAGCTGATTTCTCGGTCTGCAACTTCAAACCAGCAGCCTCGATAAACTTGACAAACTGATAATTTACATCACTCGTAAAATCTACATTGATGGAAAGGATATCGCCTTGATTAACCGTACATGATGTAACTCCTGATCCCGGAATCAGATTTGTCGTGGTATTGTTGGAATTCACCTTCGACACCGTAATCGTTCCGTGCTCCAATTCAGCAGGAGTGAAGGTAAACTTAGCCGGTTCGATCGTAAACGGAACGATGAATGTCCGGTTGGAAGTCTTCATCGTCACCTGATAGTCGCCATGCTGATACACCTTGGTCGAAGCATTGTAGAAACGATACAAATCGGCATTGTTGGCATCCAACTTCTGTGCATCAGAATTGGACTGCCAGTTGCCTTGGGCATCCTGCTTCTTCCAGTCTGACAACGTATAGGTTACATCCGTAGCCATACCAGATGCATCAGCCAATTCTTTGACACTGAATTGTGCATTGGCTTCCACAGAATAGGGAGTGGGAGGAGCCAA
The DNA here is from genome assembly GCA_051870655.1 of Parabacteroides sp. Classification (GTDB taxonomy): domain Bacteria; phylum Bacteroidota; class Bacteroidia; order Bacteroidales; family Tannerellaceae; genus Parabacteroides. The sequence continues at coordinate 25,632 of JBJECC010000230.1, forward strand.
CGTCTGTGTTCCCCATGTAACGGTAGCCGTAGTTGCAAGATCCTCTACTTTCGGAATGGCATTGCCGGAAATGTCCAATGTCTTCACTGAAGTACCAACAGTCAGAGAGGTCAATTTGTTGTTCTTCAGCTTCAGCGTCTCTACAACAGATTTAGAGAAGTCAAGATCGGAAGACAGTTTGTTATCGGACAAATCCAATGTCTTCAACGTCGTCTTGTTCTCAAGAGCATTCTGCCATGATTCGATCTCGTTGTTAGAAGCATCTACTGTCACGATAGAAGGAAGAGCTGAGCCAACAATGGTTGTCAGCTTATTGTCTGATACATCGATTGTTGTCAGAGCGTTTGCATTCGTAAAAGCAAGCTCTTCCAAACCCACATTGGATGCAGTCAACTTGCTGAAGACAATATTATCCACCACAATCTTAGACGCATTCCCTGTTACCTTCAATTCACCGTAAAGGCTGACAATCTGAATCTCTTGATCCGCCTCATCATTCTTTGCAATCGAATAGGTGTAGGTCTTCTGATTAGCATTGGAAGAAGAGGGCGTAACGGCAGCCTCACCGATCTTGACAGACGGAACATCCGTATCCGTATCCGTAGCCCGTTGCGTCAATGTCAGAGTGGCCGCCTTCCCTTGGGGAACAGTCACCTTAATATCCGCATTTGCCATCCCCACCACTCCGAAGAGCAGGAGAAGGGCATATAGTAATCGTTGTTTCATGATCATTTCATTTTTAGTTTAACATATTTGTCACCGCTTCCCGGTGACGCTTATAGAACAAAAGCACCGGTCGGTCACTGACCTGCCGGTGCTTCCTTTAGGGGTCTGCTTTCGCTTTTCACAAAGTTACTGACAGTAGAACTTTATTTTCTTAACCTAGTATTAAACCGCTTGTTCACCTTCACAGGCTACTTGACCGTGTGGACAGGCGGCTTTCCGCCTGCCCTCCGATCGTACGGATTATTTAATTATTTGATTATATCATTTTCACTTATTTTACTACCACCTTAGTAGCGTCACCGTCAACTGTTACAACAACTACACCTGCCGGAGCAGCGATTGTTACGTTGTCAGAAGCAGCTACCTGGTTAG
>JBJECC010000231.1:0-5573 GCA_051870655.1 Parabacteroides sp.
TGAGTCCGCCCAGGAAACCGGCAAAGAAAATAAAGAGCCAGGAGGTGTCAGCGGCCGAAACGGTCGAATCACCGAAGGCCTTCAGCTGCTCGATGACCGGTGTCCACAAAGAGGGATTATCCGTCAGCGTCCCACTTTTAGCAGGCGTAGCGACCGGTATAGTCGCCGGCTGTACAGCTATCGGTTCACTGGCGGTTGTCTCAGCCGGCTCTGTTGTCTCCGCAGCCTCTTCCGCTACCGGTTCAGCCGGATCGGCAGTCGCGGTTGCATCCATGCGGATACTCTTTTTATCGAATGAGAAATCAATCTGGTCAGGAGGCAGGCAGGTCTCGTCGTTACAAGCCATGAACTCCACTTGTCCTTCCATCTTGAATTTGGCTGCCTCTGTCACTTTGAACTTTTGCGTAAAGGTGACAGTACCGGCATACCAACGCAAATCCATGCCAAACTGTTCGTCATGTACAGTGGTGGGCGTTGCAGAAGCCGTCGGGGTACCCACCAACTCCGCACCTGTCAAGGTTTCAAATGTGAATGAGGTGGAGATGGGGCCTCCTTCCGGTAGGTTCATGTCATACAGGTGCCATCCCTTGTCAGCGGTAGCCGTGAACACTACAGCCTTCTCGGCTGCACCCGAGTCGTCCAATTTGATTTGCCATTTGACCGGAGTCAGGATCTGGGCCTGCGTCCAAAAGACGATCCATGTCAATAGCCATGTGCTGATAAGTTTCTTCATGTTTTAAGATTTATTGAAATGTTGTATTTAGAATTAACGTGTCAGTGAGACGAATGCGTCCGGAGTGCGCGTCTCGAACTTCATCTCTTCTCCCGTGGTGGGATGGATGAAAAAGAGCTTGCGGGCATGCAGCATCAGCCGGCCCGCCGGATCTGTCTCGGCTCCATATTTGTAGTCGCCGGCAATGGGATGACCGATCGACTGCATCTGTGCACGGATCTGGTTCTTTCGTCCCGTTTCCAGGTCGAGATCCACAAGCGTATAACTGCCGTTCGTACGGGCCACCCGGTAGCGGGTGATCGCCTCCTTGCCGTCACCCTGCACGGTGACGAACACCTGCATCTGTGCATTCTCCTTCAGATAGGAGGTGATGAGGCCGCTTTCCTTTTCCAACTGCCCCTCTACGACCGCAACATAGCTCCGCTGGGTGATCATCTCATTCCATTCCGACTGCAATTTCTTTTGCGTGTGGACATTCTTGGCAAACATCATCAGTCCCGACGTATCGCGGTCCAGCCGATGCAAGACGAATATTTTGTTGCGCGGATCCGATTTTTTCACATAGTCGCTCAGCAGATGATAGGCCGTACGCTCTTTGACCCGATCTGTCGATACAGAGAGCAACCCCTCCCGTTTGTTCACCACAATCAGGTCATTGTCTTCCCAGATGATGGAGAGCAACGGGTTGTTGAATTCGGCCTTTCCCCGTTCATAACTGATTATAAGCTCATCTCCGACAGCCAAAGGGGTGTCGAATTGTGTCGTTACCCTGCCGTTGACGTAGATTTGCCGATGGGCCAACAGGGCTTTGACCGAACTTTTGCTTTGTTCACTCAATAAATTGAATAAAAACGGCAAAAGGACTGCCTCTTCTTGCAGGACGATTTTCCGTCCGCGAGGAGCCCCTGATCTGCCGCTGTCTCGACGATTGGGTTTTCTTACCATACATTCCTCGTTAATAATCTGTGCAAAGGTAGCAATTTTTTCCCAGTTCAGAATACCACGATAGTAGTATAGGCGCAGTGCCTGATTATTCGTATTTTATTTTGAAGTAATCCAATAATAGTTTGTAATTGTCTTGGGCTGTCAAACAGGTGATATATTCCATAAATTTTTACAGTGCTACACCTTGATCGGCAAGTTTTCATTCAAAAACCGGTACAAATATACTGTTTTCTTGCCGACGTCGGCAAATTTTGTCATATAAACTGGATGCTGTGTCTATTTGAAGTATTCGTCCAGCCAAGGCTGGACGGTCATAGAAGATAATATCAAGTGCCAATGAAGTTATCTTCCCGAACCGTCCAGCCTTGGCTGGACGAAAAGGTAGGTCCGCTGCAATGGGGAGCAAAGATATTCATCGTACCCAACTAACTTTATAGAGAAGCAGTGGCAAGTTGCAGTAAGTGGGTTGGATCATGCATTGACGATCTCCAAGATTTCGCCTAAATGATACTCCACCATTCCCTCTTTGAACTGGGTATCTACCACACGGACAAGAGCCTGGTCGCCCTCTTGCCGGTAGCCTACGATCAGTCGCAAGGCATCGAAACGGCGTAAGTATCGTTTCCCATCTGCCGGGTCAACGTACGTATAGCGGTTCAGCGTAGTCTGTTTGATCTCTCTGTATTCAACGGTTTTTTTGCCACTGACGATCTCGTCGAAGTAGATCTGTTTGATTCTCAATGTCAGAACCTTCATGCCCTGTGTATCATACGTGAGAGATTTCTTCTCCTCTTGCTTTTCCAGGCATTGCAACTCCGGGTTGTACACGTAATGGATGATTGATCCGTCCACGATCCGCTCGATGATATGTTCCACAATCGCGAACGGGACGACAAACCATTCACAGGGTTGATGGGCTGTTCCCTTGTCATCGACAACCTTGACGTGAAACTGCACCTGTTTCAATACCTTGTGGATGATCTCCTCAAATTTTTGGGAATGCATGTTCACGACCTTGTATGAGGCGACAATCTCCACGGGGGCCATCAGGTAAGTGGGATCGTTGGACGCATTCGCGATCCGTTCCTCTACGCTGTTTGTCGTGAAACCGATCTTGTACAAATCGTTCTGACGGGCTATTTCCGGCACCTCCGAGCAGGAACGAAGCACGTAGATATAGCCTGTGACGATGTCAGCCTCACCACGATCTTGGGCAGTGAAGAATTGGCTCTCTATTTCCGATTCAGGTTCCGTCACTCCATATCCGTCGCTTACCACGTTCTTGCGCAATGTCTGAAGCAGGATATCTGACTCCTGACCGTTTTCATAAATACACCGTGTCCGTCCGTCCATGACATGGTTGGAGCCCTCGTAGTGTTCCAGTATTTTCTCCAGCAGGACCAGCTGACCGCTTACGACGTAGTAATGTCCCTCTTTCAGGTTCGCTGTCTTGGCAATCCGCACAAGGTTTCGTTTGCCGGCCCGCAGCTCGCTGTGAATCTGTTTGAATCCGTCAGCATAACGGGAAAAATCCTCGCAGGGTTTGGGCTGTGCCACATAGTCTGCCTGTTTCTTGTGGATCACTTTCCGCATATCCTCCGGCAGGTGAAACAGTTCCACCTCTTTCGCTGTTATGTCACTTAACAGAGGATCGTCAAACAACTTTTCAAGTGCTCGTTCTATGTCCATACAGATTCCTTTTTAGGATTGTTTTCTCAATGCCGTGAGCCTTGCCCACATGCGTTTCTCTGTCAGGTCTCCGTGGCGTTGTGGTTCACGTCCATGTTCTGCCATCCACCTTTCCAGTTCGGCTACCTGTTTGTCCTTCCGGTCGTTGAATGTCGGTGCTGCCGCTTTGGGGCGTACATCGACCAACAGCGGATCTTCAAACAGCTCTATCAGTTTCTTCGGCCATTCCATATCGTTCATTTTTTTTACAGTTTGTCTCCCTCATACGCCAATCCTGCCATCTGCCTTGCCTTCAGGTTTCTGAGCATCTGCAAGGCAGCGGCCAACTCCCGGACTTTCGGGTCGGGATCATCGATCTTGGGTAATTGGTTGTTATGTTCCGCTATGTATTGTTTCAACGGTCCTTCAAAGAGGAGGATGGCCTGTTCGACGGTCAGATTGAATTTCTGTTCGGCTATCGTGTCCTGTATGATGCGCAACGTGGGGGCATCAACCGTTTTAGACAATACTTCATAGGCCCGCTGGAAAGGATTGATGGTATCGATGAGGTTGATGCTCAATTTGTCAATGTTTACAAAGCGGTTGGCGAGTCTGATCAGCCGATTGCCTTCGCTTTCGCTTTCCTGCTCACTGTGTCCTCCCGGTCGGATGGAGGCCTCGTCTATCACGATGTCGCTTCCCTTGATGAGTGTGTCGGCCACAAAATGCTCCCGGACCATTTCCACCTCCTCTTCATTCAGATCCGGATAGCGTTCACGGATTACCTTCGGTATCAGATCTTTCGTGATGGTCTCCGCCGTTGTCGAGCCACTGATGGCCCGTACGATCAGGTCATTGTTCAGCACGTCTGCTTTCAGGTCGTCAAGCTGTTCCTCCACGATCTGTTTAGCTCGGACACTGGTCAGCGGTTTCAATCCTTCGATTACGATCGTATGCGGATCGTTTTCATCGTTTTCTACATCGCAGGCCGCTGTGCGGAAGTGCCAGTTGGGGGCCATCACCTGTTCCATCAGCAGGGAAGCCGTTATGGCTTTCAGAAAATCATTGACTGCCACTTTTACCTCCGCTTGCTCGGCATCGGGCATGGCAATCATGTTGACGAAACGGGCCGTCTCCTTTCCTTCACAGTCTCGCGTGCAACGGCCTATGATCTGTATCACCTCTGTCAAAGAACCTCTTACGCCAATGGTCAGGCACATTTCGCACCACTGCCAGTCGAAACCCTCCTTGGCTGTTCCCAAGGCGATGATGATGTCCATATCCTCCTTGCGGCTCATCCGTTGCAGGTAATCCTGTACCCGGTTGCGTTCTTTGGGATCATCTTCCACCAAGTCAGCCACTTTCAGCAGACGGCCGTCCGGGGTCTGCAGGGTATAGATACCGGTGTCATAATCTTTGTTCACCCGTTTGCCGATCCGTTTCATGATCAGGTCGGTCTCTTCATACTTGTTTCCCGTCGAAGCCCGTGAGTGGACGCTCGGTATGTGGATGATGGTTTTCTTCGTGGTGTCGAGCACCTCTGCCAGATGATCCAGATAACTGCCTTGGTAGAAGTGGTAGCCCAGCACGAGGTTTTTCAGGTATCGGTAGCCATTGAGCTGCTCGTAATAGTTGTAGGTGATGGGGTAGAAGCGTGCCTCGTCCTCCTGTCTCAGCACCGGTATTCCATCGCCACGGAAGTAGCTGCCGGTCATGGCTACGATGTGTCCTGTGGAGTTGTTCATCACTCGTCGCACCACATCGCCCAGGTTAGACTGTGCATCGGCACTGGTATGGTGGAACTCGTCTATCGCCAACAGCGTGCCGTTGAACTCCTCATCGTCGATTTCCTTCATGGCATTTCGGAGTGTGGCATGGGCGCACACGAGAATCCGGGCATTTTGCTGATGGAAGAACTCGATGAAACGCCCCTTCTTGTCCTGTTCGTTCTTGACATCGGTCAGGTTGAAGTAGGGGGCGACTGTCCAGTCTGTGAAGAAGCCGTAGGGTTTCAGCGGTGTGTTCTGGAACGAACGTCCGATGCTCTTTTCCGGTACTGCCACCACCACTCGTTTGAGCCCTTGATGCTCCAGTTTGTCGAGAGCGATGAACATCAATGCCCGGCTCTTGCCGGATGCGGGTGGAGCCTTGATCAACAGGAACCGTTTGTCACGGGCTGCATACGCCTTGGCCTGCATTTCTCTCATTCCCAATGCATCGACGGACG
>JBJECC010000232.1:0-5559 GCA_051870655.1 Parabacteroides sp.
AACATGGATGATGTGGAGAGCATCAACGTCCTGAAGGGTGCAGCTGCAACGGCTCTGTATGGTTCACAAGGCGGTAACGGTGCGGTGATCATCACTACCCGTGGTGCCAAAGGGGGTGACAAGGGTCATATTGAGGTGAGCCACACCCTGACATTCGACAAGTATTACAACCATTTCGATATGCAGAAGTCATACGGTGGTGGTAGCTATGGTATGATCGGTGAGCGTTATGCCGACCAATATCCGGGATATGACACCATGAGTCCGGAATTCTTGTATGGAACCTATGGTGAGATGCAGAACCCGGACGGTTCCTATTATCTGGATTATGACTCAGATGAAAGCTGGGGTGCGCGTTTCAATCCCAACGTGATGATGGCAAATGCCAACTATTTTGACCCGACCAGTTCTCAGTATCAGAAAGCCAATCCGTTTGTCCATGCCTTGGATCTGGACGATCTGTTCCAGGTAGGTGTAGCCAATACGACCAACGTAGCCTTCTCCAAATCCGGAAAGGACTATAGCTCCCGCATTTCATTCACCAACAGTCAGCGTGACGGTATCCAGCAGAATTCAGATGCCGTGCGTCGTTATTTGTCTGTGAAGACTGCTTTCAAGCCGGCAGACTGGATGAATGTCTCTTTGGACTATAAATATACCTATCGTCGTGACCACAACGGTGCGGCCGAAGGATATGGTGAAACGGGTAACGTATTGTATTCCTATTTGCAGTGGGGTCACACGGAGTTGAACCTGAACGACTTCAAGGATTATCAGAGACCGGATGGCAGCTGGAGAGCCTGGAATATCATCAGCCCGGATAATCTGACTGCCAACTTCCATGATAACCCCTACGCTACATTGGACAATATCAACAATTATACGACTTATCGTTGGAATGTCTTTACGGGTGATGTGGACTTCATTCTGCCACAGAATTTTAAGGCGGGTGTCCGCGTGATTGGCAATATGCGTAGCTACAACGCGGAGAAGAAGCGGGCTGATGGAGCGATCAACTTCGACTCTTACTATTATGAGGCACAGAACCATGTGAGTGACTTGACCATTCAAGGACGTTTGACTTGGGGCGACCGTTTCCTGAACGACCGGTTGACGGTGGATGCAGCCGCTTTCATCGAGCAGCGCAACTATGACTATGGAAACCTGCAGGCGGCTACGACCAACGGCTTGATCATGGACGGTTACTACAATCTGGCCGCTTCCAACGGGTATGTGACCGCTCTCAATGAGGAGAAACATTACAAGACTCGCAGTATCTTCGGTACGGCTACTGTCGGTTTCGATGATACTTATTTCTTGGATGGATCTATCCGTAACGACTGGGATTCCCGTCTGCCGGATTCACACAACAGCTATCTTTATGGAGGTCTTTCAGCCAGTGTCATGGTGAACCAGTTCCTTACCGATCAGGCTCCGTGGCTGAACTATTGGAAAGTACGTGCTTCATTGGCACAGGTGGGCTCAACGTTGGATGTGTATAAGACCTTGATGGCCTACAGCTACACTAACTCTGACAATTCCGCCAACTACAAGTACAACTCGCTGACTTCACTCTATCCGAGTGCCACTCTGCTGAATCCGGACATCAAACCGACCATTTCCACGTCGTATGAGGTGGGTACGGAATTCCGCATGTTCGACAATCGCTTCTGGGGTGACATCAACTTCTATCGTCGCGACACGAAGAACCAGATCCTGAACATGACCGTGGCTCCTCAGTCCGGTTACTCTTCCCGTCAGTTGAACTCCGGTCTGGTGCGTAACCAGGGTATAGAAATCAGCTTGGGTGGTACATTGGTACGTACAAAAGACTTCCAGTGGAATTTGGAGGGTAACATCTCCAAGAACGACAACAAGCTGGTTCGTCTGAACGATGCGATCAAGACCTACTCGATCGAGGGAAACAGCTTCTACTACTTCTGGTATTTAAAGGCCAATGAGGGTGAGCCGTTGGGTGTGATCACGACGATGGCCCGTTGGGCCCGTAATGAGGAGGGCAAGCCGATTCTGGCTCCGACTACCTCTACCGCATGGGGTGGCGGTTGGTCTCCGACTTATGAGTTCAACGAAGAGAAAGAGGTGGGTAACTTCCAGCCTGACTGGACCGGTGGTTTCTCTACGGATTTCCGCTATAAGAACTTGCGTCTGGCAGCCAACTTTGATTTCATGATCGGTGGTCAGATGGTTTCATGGACAAACTTGTGGTCAATTGGTTCCGGTACGAATGCCCAGACAGCCCAGCTGAATGACAAGGGTGTGAATGTCCGCGAACCGATTAATCAAGGTGGTGGTGTGCGTGTCGATGGTGTGGATCAGGATGGCAATCCGGTGACAGCCTATATGAATGCCTACTACTACTATCACTATATGTCCTACTATGATCTGGACTCTTTTGTATATGATCGTACGTATCTGAAGATGCGTGAGTTGTCATTGACCTACGACTTCCCGAGGTCATTCCTGTCGAAAGCCAAGATCGGTCTGAGCGATGCCAGCATTTCGTTTGTGGCCACAAACCCGTGGTTGATCTATTCGGCCTGTCCGAATGTCGATCCGTCTGAGACGGGTGACAACTGGTTGGAAGGTGGTCAGGCCGCTTCTACCCGTTCTTTCGGTTTTACTGTTAAGTTAGGATTCTAATCAAATAAGAGAATAAACAAGATGAAATACATTAAATCAATATTGGCCTCCCTGGTATTGGCTGCGACCCTGAGTGCTTGCGATGATTTCGACGACATCAATGTGGATCCGAACAAGCCGAGTGAAGCCTATACCTCCATGATGTTCACCTTTTCTGCGCGTTATGTGCGCTATTTCACGATGAACTCGTATAGCTATGACCCGTGGATGCAATTGCGTACCGGTTATCTGTCGGAATCGAAGAACAACCAGTATGGTCCGATGACTACCACGACCTCTTTCGGAACGAGCGACTACTACCGTTACGTGATCAAAAACCTCAATACCATCGTGGAGCTGAACGAGGGGGAAGAGAAGAATGAGGTGTCTGTGGTTTCCTTTGGTGACAATGCCAACCAGATCGGTGCGGCCAAGACGTTGCGCTGCTTCTTCTACATGATGTTGACCGACATTCTGGGACCATTGCCCTATTCAGAAGCCTTCAAGGGTGAGAGCGAGGATATTTGGGAACCGAAGTTCGACTCACAGCAGGATATCTACACGGCCTTGGATGCTGACTTGGTCGCTGCCTACAGCCAGTTTGACGAGTCCGGTTCTCTGACCAGCGCGGACATTCTGTACAACGGTGATATCACCAAGTGGAAGAAGTTCAATGCCTCTTTGCGTATGATGTTGGCCATCAAGCTGGCCGATGCTGATCCGACCAATGGCCAGGCCCGTTTCGCCAAGGCCTATGCCGACGGTGGCATGACAGAGGTAGACGATGGTTTCCACTATCAGTTTGACAGCAACAGTACGGCTTATGCCTGGATGTATTATGTCGGCAACGCCAACTATGCGGCACGCGGCTTGAACTTTGTGCCGAACAAGGTGATTGTGGATGCCCTGAAGGAATATAAGGATCCGCGTATGTTCTCTTACTTTACGTTGGATGGCTATAAAGGGAAGGTTGAGGGAGATCCGACTGACTTTGATGCCTATCAGGGTGTTCCCTTCGGTTTGGAGTCGAACGATGCGGTGGTTTCAGCTGCTGTGGGCTGTTGCTCTGTAGCCGATAGCTATTGCGAGCCGCAGGCACTCTATGGTGTGATCACTACAGCACGTACGCTGTTGGTGGAAGCGGAGGCTGCCGAATTGGGTTGGATCAATGCTGACCCGAAAGCCTTGTATGAGGCTGGTATCCGGGCTTCATTCGATTTCCAGGCAGCCTATCATACGGCTGTGAGCGGTGTGGATGAGTACATTGCTTCCGAGAAGGTGGCTTTGTCCGGCAACAAGGAGACTGCCTTGAAGCAGATCGTGATGCAACGTTTCCTGGCCGGTTTCCTGAACTGTGGCATCGAGTCCTGGTCAGACTGGCGCCGGTATAACATTCCGACGTTGCCGGTCTACGAAGGTCAGGCTCAGGATGGCGTGACGGTCTATCCCTATCGTATGACCTATTCCGATACAGACAAGCAGTATAATGTAGAGCAATCTACTTTGGCCATCAACACTTGGTTGAATGGGGAGGATGGCCGTTGGCAGCGTGTCTGGTGGGATACGAAAGATAATATCTAATAATTGCCTATTAAGTTTTGGGAGGGGTTGTCTCCGAGAGGAGGCAGCCCCTATTTGTTCAAGCTTGGAGCAATCGGATGAGTTCCTGTTCGTATTGAGCAGCCTGTTGGAAATGGATGGCAGACAGTCCGGCAGCACGTGCCCCCTCTATGTTGATGAGCTTGTCATCCGTGAAGACACATTCTGCGGGGTCGAGCCGGAACTTCTCGCAAAGCCGTTGGTAGATGGCTGTATCCGGTTTGATGAGATGCTCTTCGGAGGAGATCACACAGCCGTCGAGCAGTTGGAGAATATCAAATTTCCGGATCACCTCATGCACGACGCTACACCAGTTGGTCAGGCCATAAAGCTTATAGCCCTGTGCGCGATAGCGGAGGAGCAGGTCCCGCATGCCCGGCACTTCGCCGGTGACAAAGTCGAGGTAGTGATCGTGAAACAGCTGGAGTTCTCTTTCCCAAAAGGGATAGCGTTGCTGTGCCTCCTTGACAATCTCTGCGAAAGGAATGTCCTCTTTGTCACATTTGTCAATGAACTCCGGAGAGAGTACCACCTCCTTGAACTTTTTCAACTCCTCCGGATCCTCAAAGAAGGTATCTACGATGTGGTCGAAATCATAATCGACCAGTACTTTGCCGAAATCAAATATCAGATTCTTTATCATATTGTCCTACTTTAGCTCTGTAAAATTCAAAAAAATAGGCGACAGGGTCGAACCGTGTCGCCTACATTATTTATATGGAATACTGGGTGGAGCATATCGGTCTATAATATATTATTATGATACTGTAATATAATGAATTTACAAACTCATTTTACCTACATTTTACCTACAACGTCAATAAGTCCTACATTTTGCATGCCAATTGCTGACGTAAAAGTTCGATGATTTCATCCTTGTCTTTGATACGATTATCCTTTTCTTTCAGGAGGGATTTGTAATGGTTGATCTCCTGTAGATAGGAATTGATCTTAATATCCCCCGAAACCATATTCCCGTTCCCATTTACGTTATGCCCAATGGATTCCGTGTGATCCCTGTCAAAGAAATCATCGATCCTGCATCCTATGGCATTGGCCACCATCTCCAGATTTCTGGCTGTTGGATTGGCACCATCTACCGTCATTTTGTTCAGAGTCGATTGAACTATACCAGCCCGATCGCAAATATCCTTTTGTGTCAAGCCGCTACTGGCAATCAAATCTTTAACCAATTGTCCGTTGTACATAGATTGTAATATAATGTATTAATAAAATATAATCACAATATTTTTGCATTGTAATATATTACATTCCAATGAATATATTATATATTTGCGCAATAAAAATAATACTTTTAAT
>JBJECC010000233.1:0-5506 GCA_051870655.1 Parabacteroides sp.
GCATTACCCGGTTGTAAGCCAATCGTTTACCGTCAGGTGAGTAACTGCAGAAACCACCTTCCGGCAGCGGAATCGGATCGGAAAGACCTCCCTCTTTCTCCACTGTGTAGAGACGACCCTCAAAGCCGCTCCCCATGCGGTTCCGGTAGATGATCCGTTGTCCGTCAGGTGTCCAGCCCATCACGATGTTGTTCGGCCCCATCCGGTCTCCCAAGTCATCACGGCTATTGGTGGCTGTGTAGGTCACCCGCAACGGTTCACCACCTTCGGCCGGTATCGTATAGACCTCCGTGTTACCGTCGTATTGTCCGGTGAAGGCAATTGTCCGCCCGTCCGGTGAAAAGCGGGGGAACATTTCATACCCGACATGGGAGGTAAGCCGCCGAGCCTCGCCACCCGCCATCGGCACTTTATACAAGTCTCCGGCATAGGAGAAGACCACCTCTTCTCCGTTGGTAGCCGGAAAGCGCAGCAGACGCGCCTCTTCGGCAAAGGCTTCGCCATGTCCACACAACGAAGCTGCCATACAGCATGTAAATAATAGTTTTTTCATTCTCTATCTCGTTTAATGGATTCTCAAAATACCTATACCGGATCCTCTTCCGGATGTGCCAGCCACCAGTCGATCAGCCTTCGGGCCATGCTCAGCTTTCGTGGAATCTCCGGCAATGCGGTTCGTTTGTAGAAGGCACCGGCACTCAGCTCTTCTGTCTGCAATTTGATCTCACCGGACACATAATCGGCGATAAATCCGACCATCAGACCGCTCGGATAGGGCCAGGGCTGGTTGTCGAAATAACGGATGTTCCGGATGGTGAGTCCTGTCTCTTCCATCACCTCCCGTACCACGCACTCCTCCAAGGTCTCGCCGACTTCCAGGAAGCCCGCCACCAGTCCGTGGAATGTCCCCCGGAAGTTGCGTGCATGGACCAGCAACACTTCATCTTTCTTCCGGATCAGCACGATGATTGCCGTGGAAATTGTCGGATATACTTCATGGTGGCAGTTCGGACAACGTTTGCAGATGGGGGTTGTCTGTTCCATCTTCTCCCCACAAGCCGGACAATACCGGCTATGTTGATCCCAATACAATAATTGGTAGGCACGTCCTGCCCACAGATAGGCAGTCCTATCCAATACATCCCATGAGGCACGCAGTCCGACATAAGCAAAATCGTCGTTGGGGATGAGCGGTTCGGGAAGAGCTGCTGTCCGACAAGGGATTTGTCCCGTTTGTGTCACCTCCAACAGATGTCCAGCCGACACCGGAGGTTCGATTCCTGACGGAATCGTATAACCCGTTTCCTCTTTACGAAGTAATATTTGATCCTTATAAAAGAGGAACCATCGGGTTTCTTGATCTTTTGTATTCATCCTTCTTGTTTTTTCCTGCTGCAAACTTAGGCAAAATGATCGAAATACACTAACTTTGCCAATCGTGTAGAGCACATGAAAATGGAAAAGTCGCAATATACCGAGATATGCAATTGCTTCACAGACTTTCTGAACCGGGAGAATCTCAGGAAGACGGAAGAGCGGTACGCCATCTTAGAACAGATTTGTTCTTACGATGGGCATTTTGACCGGCAACAGCTTTATGAAGATATGTTGAAAGACCGGTTGCATGTGAGTCGGGCGACTGTCTATAACACGTTGGATGTATTGGAACAGGCTCAGTTGGTGGTGCGCCACCAGATTCTTTCCCAATCCGTCCAATATGAATTGAAAGTACTGGCTGATACCCATTTACATTTGATCTGCCAACGGTGTGGAATGGTCAGGGAGGTTCCATTGAAACCTTTGTTGCCGGCGTTTGCCAGCTTTCGGACTGCACGGTTCACTCCCGAAAATTATTGCCTGTATATCTATGGACTTTGCCATAAATGCAAACGGAAGCGATCTGCGGGTAAATGAAAAAGAGTATTAACGGTCTATATACATATAGAAGAATGAAAAAAGTAGATGTTTTATTAGGATTACAATGGGGCGACGAAGGCAAGGGCAAAGTGGTCGATGTCTTGACCCCGAATTATGACGTAGTCACTCGTTTCCAAGGCGGTCCGAATGCCGGACATACATTGGAATTCAAGGGAGAGAAATATGTGCTTCGTTCGATACCTTCCGGTATCTTCCAGGGAGGCAAAGTAAACGTGATCGGCAACGGAGTCGTGCTGGATCCTCTTTTGTTCCAACAGGAGGCTGAGGCTCTGGCTGCCAGTGGACATGATTTGACCAAACAACTGTATATCTCTAAAAAAGCGCATTTGATCTTACCTACCCACCGTGTCCTGGATGCTGCCTATGAGGCTGCCAAGGGATCCGGTAAAATCGGTACGACCGGCAAGGGTATCGGTCCGACCTATACGGATAAGGTCAGCCGTAACGGTCTGCGTGTCGGCGACTTGCTGAGCAACTTCGAGGAGAAATATGCTGCTGCCAAGGCTCGTCACGAGGCTATCTTACGTTCGCTGAACTATTCCTACGACATCACGGAGTTGGAAGCACAATGGTTTGCTGCCTTGGAATACCTGAAGCGTTTCAAACTGATTGACAGTGAACATGTGTTGAACAACTACCTGAAAGAGGGCAAGTCCATTTTGGCAGAAGGTGCGCAGGGTACGATGTTGGACATCGATTTCGGTTCTTATCCTTTTGTGACTTCGTCCAATACCATCTGTGCAGGTTGCTGTACAGGTCTGGGTGTCGCTCCGGGCAAGATCGGGGATGTATATGGTATCTTCAAGGCCTACTGTACACGTGTCGGCAGCGGTCCCTTCCCTACAGAGCTGTTTGACGAGACAGGTGCTACGATCCGTCGGATCGGCCATGAGTTTGGTGCCGTAACCGGTCGCGAACGCCGTTGCGGTTGGATTGACTTGGTAGCGTTGAAATATGCGATCATGTTGAATGGCGTGACCAAGCTGATCATGATGAAGAGCGACGTGCTGGATGGCTTTGAGACTGTCAAGGCGTGTGTGGCTTACAAGATCAATGGCGAAGAGGTGACAGAGTTCCCGTTTGAGATCAACGATTCTATCGAGCCTGTTTATGTAGAAATGCCGGGATGGAATGCCGACATGACGAAAATGAAGAGTGAAGATGAATTCCCGGAAGAGTTTAATGCTTATCTCTCCTTCTTGGAGGAGGTATTGGAAGTTCCTGTCAAGATCGTCTCTGTCGGTCCTGACCGTGAACAAACTATTATCCGTTATACTGAGGAATAATCTATGAACATATTTTGGGTTATATTCATTGGTTTTGCACTGTTGAGCTGGTTGGTTTCCTCCCGGTTGCAAAACAAGTTTGAGAAATATTCGAAGATTCCGTTGCCTTATGGACTGACAGGACGGGATGTGGCGGAAAAGATGTTGCGGGATCATGGCATTTATGATGTCCGTGTGACCTGTACACCCGGTCATTTGACAGACCATTACAATCCGGCTGATCAGACGGTCAACTTGAGTGAATCGGTGTTCTACAGCAATAGCATCGCGGCGGCTGCCGTAGCGGCTCATGAGTGTGGGCACGCTGTGCAGCATGCTACGGCTTATGCACCGTTGCGGATGCGTTCTGCGTTGGTGCCTGTGGTGAGCTTCGCTTCCAGCATCATGTCATGGGTTCTGTTGGGTGGTATGTTGCTGCTCCATTCGTTTCCGCAACTGATGTTGTTTGGCATCATTCTGTTTGCCTCGACGACACTGTTCAGTTTCATTACCTTGCCGGTCGAGATCAACGCCAGCCAACGTGCTCTGGCCTGGCTCAGCAATGCAGGTATCACGAACTACGGTACGCAGGATAAGGCGGAGGATGCGCTTCGGGCGGCAGCTTATACATATGTAGTGGCTGCGTTAGGTTCCTTGGCCAATCTGCTTTATTACATCATGCTTTTCCTGGGATCGCGCGAACGAGATTAATTCCATTCGGATAGATGAAGACCAAGAACCCCCGGCAGGCTTCGGCTTGTCGGGGGTTCAATATTTGTTGGTATTCCTATTACTTTTTCATCCACTCTTTGGCACATTCATCCAACGCCTCATACCACTCTTGACCGAACTTCCGGATCAGGGGTTCTTTCAGAAACTGATAGACAGGCAGTTTTTCTTTCCGTCCCAAAATTTCTGCGGCTTTGCAAACATCCCAACGATGGTAGTTGACGGCTTGAAACGTATTGTACTTGGTGATGCGTACCGGATACAAATGGCAGGAGATCGGTTTGTAGAAAGAGACTCGTCCTTCCCGATAGGCTTTCTCAATGGCACATTTGCAGACACCATCCGTATCATAGCAGGTGAAGACACAATTCTTGTCACCCACAATGGAGGTGACACGGTCACCATCCTCATCGGTATAGGCCACTCCTTGTGACTTGATGACTGTCTTGGCTTCCGGTAACAGATCCTCCCAGATTTCCGGTAGCACACGTTTCAATTCCTCCTCTTCACCAGGCTCCAGGGGAGCCCCGGAGTCGCCCTCCACGCAACACTGTCCCTTACAGTGGGACAGGTCGCAGAGGAACGAACGTTCAATCAGATCGAGACTGACTAACGTGTCGTCGATTTGTATCATCCTTTGATCAGGTCTTTACCAGACATTTCAGCCGGCTGTGCCATGCCTAAAATATGCAGGATAGAGGGAGCCACATCGGCCAATACACCATTCTCTACCTGGGCGTTCTTGTTCTCAGTGACATAGACAAACGGAACCGGATTCAATGAGTGGGCTGTATTCGGTGTGCCGTCTTCATTCAGGGCATGGTCTGCATTTCCGTGGTCAGCAATGATGATCACTTCGTAACCGTTTGCCTTTGCAGCTTCCACTGTGTCTTTCACACAGTTGTCGATGGCTACAACTGCCTTTTCGATTGCCGGATAGATACCGGTATGGCCTACCATATCACCGTTCGCATAGTTCACCACGATGAAATCATATTTCTGCGTGCCGATTGCCTCAACCAATTTGTCCTTCACTTCGTATGCACTCATTTCCGGCTTCAGGTCGTATGTAGCCACTTTCGGGCTGGGCACCAAGATACGATCCTCGTTCTCGTACGGAGTCTCGCGTCCACCATTGAAGAAGAAGGTGACATGTGCATATTTTTCAGTCTCGGCAATGTGCAACTGTGTCTTTCCGTTATTGGAGAGATACTCGCCCAATGTGTTCTGTACGTTCTCTTTGTCGAACAAAATGTGAACTCCGGTGAAGGAAGCATCGTACGGAGTCATGCAGTAGTATTGCAAGCCGGGGATGGTGTGCATACCCTGTTCCGGCATATCCTGCTGGGTCAGTACAATCGTCAATTCCTTCGCACGGTCGTTGCGGTAGTTGAAGAAGATCACCACATCACCCTCTTTAATAGTACCATCTACCGTCTGGTTGTTGATCGGCTTGATGAATTCGTCTGTCACGCCTTCATCATACGACTCCTGCATAGCCTGAACCATGTCGGTAGCCTGTTTTCCTTTACCTTCGATCAACAGATCATACGCCTCTTTCACACGTTCCCAAC
>JBJECC010000234.1:0-5501 GCA_051870655.1 Parabacteroides sp.
TATTCACTCCGTGTCGGCAAGGAACTGGCAGATGATCCGGAGTTCCAGCGTCGGGTGGCTTCGGGCGAGTTTCACAATCAGGCGGTAGAGCTGAAAGGGGTCTCTGACGAACATAAGGCATTGATCTCCGTGATCCTTTTCGTATTGGCCACAGTGGGCATTGTACTGTTCGGCTCCATTGAAACGTTACGTCCCCAGTTTGGCGAGCATGTCATGCAGATGTCCCATATCATCGAGGTGCTGATGCTCTCCGCCTCAGCCCTGATCCTCCTCTGTACAGGCACAAACGGCATGAAGGCAGCCCAAGGATCCGTCTTCTCGGCCGGTATGCAGGCTGTGGTAGCCATCTTCGGCATTGCCTGGATGGGCGATACCTTCATCGCCGGCAATATGGCCGAACTGAAAGGAGCCATCGAACACTCTGTCACTGAGATGCCTTGGCTGTTCGGTCTGGCACTCTTCGTCATGTCCATCCTGCTCTTCAGCCAGGCGGCCACCGTGCGGGCCCTGTTGCCGTTGGGCATTGCCTTGGGGATCTCTCCCTATCTGCTCATCGCCCTTTTCCCGGCTGTAAACGGCTATTTCTTCATTCCCAACTATCCGACTGTCGTGGCGGCCATCAACTTCGACCGTACCGGTACAACCCGCATCGGGAAGTATATCCTGAACCATTCATTCATGATGCCAGGACTGATTGCGACGATCGTTTCCGTGCTTTCAGGAATTTTGCTCATCGAAGCATTCTTTATACATTGAAACTTGGGAATTCAAAAGGAATAGCTACCTTTGCGATTGACAGAGGAAGGCATGAACCCCCTAAGAAGCTGTTGAAAACAAAAAATGGGTTCTAAACAATAAGAAGTATGGCAAAGATAAGAGGAGCAGTCGTTGTAGATAGGGAACGCTGCAAGGGCTGCGGTCTATGTGTGGAAGCCTGTCCGTCAGGCGTATTGGAATTACACCCACGGGAAGTGAACAACAAAGGTTACCATTATGCATACATGAAGGTTCCGGAGTCCTGCATCGGATGTGCCAGTTGCGGATGGGTCTGTCCGGACGGATGTTTAACCATCTACAAAAAGAAAATTGAAATCTAAAGAATATGGCAGAAGAAGTAATGTTAATGAAGGGGAACGAGGCGATTGCCCGAGCAGCCATCCGTTATGGTGTGGATGGTTATTTCGGCTATCCGATCACCCCTCAGTCAGAAATACTGGAGACGTTGATGGCAGAGATGCCCTGGAAAACGACCGGTATGGTGGTGTTGCAAGCTGAGAGTGAACTGGCTGCCATCAATATGGTATATGGAGGTGCAGCCACAGGCAAACGGGTGATGACCTCCTCCTCCAGCCCGGGTGTCAGCCTCAAACAGGAGGGTGTCTCCTATTTGGCCGGTGCTGAACTCCCCTGTTTGATTGTCAATGTGATGCGTGGAGGTCCCGGTCTGGGTACGATCCAACCCAGCCAGGCAGATTATTTTCAAACTGTCAAAGGGGGTGGACATGGAGACTACCGGCTGATTGCATTGGCCCCCTCCTCTGTTCAAGAAATGGCGGACTTCGTAGGTCTGGGATTTGACTTGGCTTTCAAATACAATAATCCGGCCATCATCCTTGCCGACGGTATCATCGGACAAATGATGGAAAAAGTGGTATTGCCCGATTTCCGTCCCCGACGTACAGAAGAAGAAATCATTGCCGAATGTCCCTGGGCTACCCGTGGACGCAGACAGGGTCAGAACCATGTGGTCACATCACTGGAACTGGATCCGGCACGGATGGAAGAGAACAATCTGCGTTTCCAAGCAAAATACCGGCAAATAGAGGAACAAGAGGTGCGTTTTGAAACGATCGCTACCGAAGATGCCGACTATCTGTTCGTTGCCTTCGGATCAGCAGCCCGTATCTGTCAGAAAGCCGTTGAAATGGCGCGTGCGGAAGGTATCAAAGCCGGACTCTTGCGTCCCATCACCCTTTGGCCCTTCCCGACGAAAGCGATCAAGGCATTGGCCGGACAAGTCAAAGGCATGCTTTCCGTGGAATTGAATGCCGGTCAGATGGTGGAAGATGTACGGCTCGCCGTTGAAGGAGGGATTCCGGTGAAACATTTCGGTCGTCTCGGTGGCATTGTCTTCACACCCGACGAGGTTTTGCAAGCATTGAAACATCAAATCATTGAACAGAAATAGCGTATGACAAAAGGTAGCAAAGCGGATGAAATATTCACACTGGCCTTCATGCTTTTGGCCATCGCCGCAGTCGTTTGTTTTTGTATCCCGCAGGCCAGCCGTACCCTATTCTTATATATAGGTAGTGCCGCAGTGTTGTTGCGGGTAGTACAATACATACTTAGATTTATACATTAAATTTATTGCCTCATGGAACTCAATGAAATACTCATACAACCGGAGAATCTGGTCTATGCCAAACCCCGATTGATGAATCAAAATGCCATGCACTACTGTCCCGGGTGCAGCCACGGTGTGATCCATAAACTGATTGCCGAAGTGGTGGAAGAGATGGGACTGGAAGAGAAGGCCATCGGTATCTCTCCGGTGGGATGTGCGGTATTTGCCTACAATTACATTGACATTGACTGGGTAGAAGCTGCACACGGACGTGCACCGGCCATCGCCACAGCAATCAAGCGACTGAATCCGGACAAATTGGTTTTCACCTATCAGGGCGACGGAGACTTGGCGGCTATCGGTACGGCAGAGACCATCCACGCTGCCAACCGAGGGGAGAACATCGTCATTGTCTTTGTCAACAATGCCATCTACGGCATGACAGGCGGACAGATGGCACCAACGACCTTGGAGGGTATGGTGACTTCGACCACTCCTTACGGAAGAGATGTTCATCTCAATGGATACCCACTGAAAATCAGCAATCTGCTGGCCCAGTTGGATGGTACGTGTCTGGTAACACGTCAGAGCGTTCACACGGCCGCCGCCGTACGCAAAGCAAAGAAAACGCTCCGCAAGGCATTTGAAAATTCTATGGCCGGCAAAGGGACTTCTGTCGTCGAGTTTGTCTCCACCTGCTCGTCAGGCTGGAAAATGACCCCCGTACAAGCCAACAAATGGCTGGAAGAAAACATGTTCCCCTTCTATCCGCTGGGGGACTTGAAGAATATTGAATGAGCAAACATAACACGTATGAAACAAGAAATCATCATAGCAGGCTTCGGAGGCCAAGGTGTTCTATCCATGGGTAAGATTCTGGCCTATTCCGGATTGATGGAGGGAAAAGAGGTAAGCTGGATGCCCTCTTACGGACCGGAACAACGCGGTGGTACAGCCAACGTGACGGTCATCTTGAGCGATGAACGGATCAGTTCGCCTGTACTGAACGAATTTGACATTGCCATCATTCTGAACCAGCCCTCCATGGATCGTTTCGAAAGTAAGGTAAAACCGGGCGGTATCTTAATTTATGATGGGTATGGCATTCACACGGACGTACAACGGAAAGATGTAGAGATCTATCGTGTAGATGCCATGGACACAGCAACGGAGATGAAGAACGAAAGGGCATTCAATATGCTGATCTTGGGCGGTCTTCTCAAGGTTGTCCCGTTGGTGAAAATGGAGAATGTTCTTTTAGGATTGAAGAAATCCTTGCCGGAACGGCACCACCATTTGATCCCTGCCAACGAAGCAGCCATCCGCAAAGGGATGGAGATCATCCATAAAGTAACGCATTGAAACCATTCAATGTTTCAGAAAAGGGTGCGGCTGGCAGATATAGTCGCCCCCTTTTTATTTACCGTACCCGTCCTCCGCAAAGCCAGGTCCGCTGATAATAGGGTTCACCGAGGCTGCTGACAATCACTCCCTTGGTCGTGCTGGCATGAATGAACTTACCATTTTTCAAATAAATCCCCACATGTGTCGGGACCCCTCGTTTGCTCTTGGCAGTACGGAAGAAAAGCAGGTCTCCCTCTTTCAGCTTGTCACGTGCCACTTTCCGGCAATCATGTTTCAGCATATCGGCAGAGGAGCGGGATAACTGCTTTCCATACACCTCCCGATAGATATTTGTCACCAAGCCGGAACAGTCCACACCCCGTTTGGTCAGGCCACCGGTCCGATGCGACACCCCCAGCCAGCGGGCTCCCTCATTATATAAATAGATATTGTCGTCAGCCGTGATACGTACACCATAAATCTTCTCCAAAGCCTTCGGTCCCTTGAAATCGGCGGGCAGGGCAACCCGCTCCTGTTTATGCGAAGCGCAGGCAAAAGAAACGAGCAAGAGCCCGAACAGTGCCGTAAAGAGGAAAAATGTCCGTTTTACCATGAATTACAATCAATGAGAAATGTCCATACACAAAAAAATGAGGAACCAGAAGCCTTGTCAACTCCCGATTCCTCATCACTTACTCTTCCAATAGCGGGTTATGCTTCAGCCGCAACCTCCTTAACAGAGACATACGATCTGTCAGCCTTTGTCTTGTGGAATGTAACGATGCCATCCACCAAGGCATACAAGGTATGATCCTTGCCCAAGCCTACATTCTGACCCGGATGATGAACAGTACCACGCTGACGAACGATGATATTGCCAGCCTTTGCCATTTCACCACCAAACAGCTTAACACCTAATCTTTTACTTTGTGATTCACGGCCGTTCTTAGAACTACCCACACCTTTTTTATGTGCCATTTTCTATTTACTCCTTCTTTAAACGTTAAGCAACAATTTCTTTTACATTCACTTCAGTGAACTGCTGACGGTGACCGTTCAGCTTGCGGTATCCTTTTCTTCTCTTCTTGTGGAAAACCAATACCTTTTCGCCTTTTACGAGCGGAGAAGCGACTTCGCATACCACCTTTGCACCCTCGACGGTCGGTGTACCCACTTTCACTTCACCATCGTTGTCAACCAACAAAACCTTGTCAAACTCAACAACGGCACCATTTTCTGCGTTCTGAATGTGGTGAACAAACAATTTCTTTCCTTGTTCAGCCTTGAACTGCTGTCCGTTAATTTCTACGATTACGTACATCTGTCTTTATATATATTTAAACAGTTAGGTCCCGAGGGTGGATTTCGGTCTTTCCGACACCACTTGTTTACCCTCCGCGGAAAAATTCAGCTGCAAAGGTAGCGTTTCTTTTCTGACCAACAAAATCTTCCGACCATTTTTTCACCTGTTTTTCTGATTTGTTGGTGATTCCATAAATTCTTCTTATGTTTGTATGTACCTAAAATAACAGTCTCATGAAATACAAACTTTTAGTCTTAGACGTTGACGGAACGTTACTGAATAGCCAGAAGGAAATCAGTTCCCGCACCTTGGCCGCACTGCTCAAGGTGCAAAACATGGGTGTCCACATTGTATTGGCGTCAGGTCGATCGACCAATGGTGTCATGCCGATCGCAAAGCAACTGGAGCTGGACAAGTTCGGAGGTTATATCCTCTCCTACAACGGCGGACAGATCATCCAGGCCAGTGACGGCAAACTGTTGTTCGAGAAACGGATTGATCCGCAAT
>JBJECC010000235.1:0-5489 GCA_051870655.1 Parabacteroides sp.
TACAGTGGTACCGTTTACACCGCTATGCATGGTACCGATTCAGCGCTATCGTCAGGTTCGAGTCCCGTTTGCCGCTCTCCATTGAGATACTCATATAAAAATTTCCGGTTCCCGACGAGTTTGGCAATTCTTATACAAAATAGGCGTATAAGGTGTATCGAATGAACGGGCTCCTTCCGGACACTCCTTCACACAAGCACAGCATTTGATACATTTAAGCGGATCACTGTCCATCCCATCTTCTGCCAATGAGATCGCTCCGACAGGACAAACATCTATGCAATATTCACATTGCGTACAGAGTATTGCATCCGTCACCGGTGCCTGCGGCTTGGAGGGAGTCTTCACCCTGTAAGGGAAATGTCCCTTCACCTGCAACGGTGCCAGCTCTTCGGCAGCAGTAATGTGAGACAATTTCTCCTTGACCGACTTTCCAAACGCCATCGCTTGCTTCACATCCTCTTCATCAGGCCGACCGGCAGCAACCGGCATAGTCGGACGGCTGAAAGAATGCTCACCGATGAATGCCGCTGCTGCTACAGGTACAAAACCCTTTGCTTTCAACAGATCACACAACTCCAACAACGCATCTTCATAATCCCGATTTCCATAGACAACAACCGGAACCACAGGAGCATGATCTGCCTTGAAATTCCGTAAGCGTTCCACAGCTGTTTCTGCAACCCGACCACCATAGACCGGCACAGCCACGACTGTCAATTCATCCTCCAGAAAGGCCTCTTCCGGATCCTCATACGTCAGATCCCATTCGGCAAATGTCGTCAGATTCATCCCCTCCACAATGGAATAGGCTATCTTGGCCGATGTATGTGTCGGGGAGAAATAGACTAAATGGACACTGTTGTACTGCATGACTTGATTACTTCAAAGCTCCTTCAATCGCCTGCATCAACTCTGCAAACTCCTCGTCCGTATATCCTTTGGATGCATAGATGATTTTACCCGACTTATCAATCAGATAACTCCGGGGAATCAGATTCTTGGCAAATGCCCCGAAAATTGACCGGTTCTTGTCCGGATAAAGCGGGAATGTAAAGCCCTTCTTCTCGTTATAGACCTTCAGATCGGCATCGGAATGCTCACGACCAATGACCAGCAGGACAAAATCCTTGTTATCCTTATACTTCGGCCACAACTCCTTCTGCACGGAAGCCAGCTCTTTCTGACAGGGAGGACACCAGGTGGCGAAGAAATTCACCAGGATCACCTTCCCTTGATAGACAGAAGAGGCTGTCTTGTTTCCGTCATCCGACACAATCGTAAATGCCGGCATCGTATCGCCGACCTTCACTATGTCCGCATTGGCATCCTGCGCCTTGCATACCGACGCAAGCAATGCAAACAAACAAATCAACCAACACTTTTTCATTTGAATCATTATTTAAACGTTATCTTATCCCTGTTTCACTACCGGATTCAACGAACCCGGTTTGCCTGTTCATAACCCATCCGCAACGCATTCAAGTTCAATGCCACAATCTCCTCCCCTTTCCGGTTGAAGATCTGACGGACGCCGGCCTCCACCTTATCGAAACCGATACCCAAGAAAGGTGCTGCCGCCCCCAACATCACCATGTTGGCCGCCCGCAACGAACCGGCCTCTTTAGCCAATGCCTCCACATCAAGAACCACCTTGTTAGGCAGCTTGTCCAACTCTGCCTGCAATGCCGCCATCGACGGATAATTGGGAATGTTGATAAACGGACCGGAATGGGTCACTAACCAGCCATCCCGTTTCAGATAGGGCAGATAGCGCAATCCCTCCATCGGTTCGAGCGATACGATCAAGTCCGCTCCACCCAGCGGAATCAGATCCGATGCAATCGGACTGTCTGACAGACGCAGGTTCGACTGTACATCTCCTCCACGCTGACTCATGCCATGCACTTCAGCCTGTTTCATATACAACCCCTCTTTCAAGGCAGCTTCGCCGATCACGGCGGCAATGGAAAGGATTCCCTGTCCTCCTACTCCGGACAATATGATATCAGTCTTCATTTCTTTTGAGCTTTTTTCTTTCTGGATAATGTTTGAATACATTCACGTCGAGGGATCAATACCGACACCCCATTATACGCAATTTCTTCCCGGATAATCGCCTTCATCTCCTCATAATTCTTCTTCAAAGGAATCATCACACGGATATGTGCCGGATCCACACCGATCCCTGCACAAATGGCCTCCAGACGTCCTGTTCCGGCAGAATCCTGCCCTCCCGTCATAGCCGTCGTTTCATTATCAGAGATCACGATCGTGACATTTGACTGTTCGTTTACACAATCCAACAGACCCGTCATACCGGAATGGGTAAAGGTGGAATCACCAATCACCGCCAAGGCCGGATAGAGACCGGCATCAGCCGCACCCTTAGCCATCGTGATGGAAGCCCCCATATCAATACAGGAATCGATTGCACGGAAAGGTGGCAAGGCTCCTAACGTATAACAACCGATATCACTGAACACTTTCGCATCCGGATATTCAGCGACTACCTCATTCAAGGCCGCATACATATCACGGTGTCCACATCCTTGACAAAGAGCAGGCGGACGTTGCTCTACCACTTCTGGTTTGGCAAAATAGGTCACGACCTCTTTTCCCAAGGCACGGGCCACAGCATCTGGCGTCAACTCACCGTCCCTCGGCAAAGTACCGTCCAAACGCCCATGAACCGAAATACCCCTTGAAAGGAAACCCTTCA
The DNA here is from genome assembly GCA_051870655.1 of Parabacteroides sp. GTDB lineage: Bacteria > Bacteroidota > Bacteroidia > Bacteroidales > Tannerellaceae > Parabacteroides. Next base: position 2,723 of record JBJECC010000235.1, read on the forward strand.
ATTGCTCTTCCACAATCGGATATCCCTCTTCCAACACCAGAATCTCGTCACAGGCATCCACCAGCTGCTCCACCTGTTTACGTGGCAACGGATATTGTGTGACCTTCAAAACCGGATGAGAAAAACCCTCCGGATAGTTTTCCGACAGATAGTTAAAGGCAATACCGGTAGTCAGGATACCCAACGACTTGTCCGGCGCATCAAAATAATGATTATAAACAGAGGATTCGGACTCTTGCGTGAAACGCTCCTGTGTCGCCAATAGGGCCTTATAACGTTGACGGGCCAAGGCAGGCAACAGAATGAAACGACGTCGTCCATCCTCCGGACAATGCAGCTCATTCTCCGGCTTAGTCTCCCGAACAGCTACACCCGCCCGCGAATGAGCCATACGTGTTGTCACACGCAACAGGATCGGATAACCTAACCGTTCGGAAAGTTCAAAGCCTTCATACACCATGTCATACGCCTCTTGCTGGTTGGAGGGTTCCAACACCGGCAACATGGCAAAACGGCCATACATACGGTTGTCCTGTTCATTTTGAGAAGAGTGCATAGATGGGTCATCAGCCGTCACAATAATCAGACCGCCCTGAACACCACTCATCGCTGCATTCATGAAGCAGTCGGCCGCCACATTCAACCCCACATGCTTCATGCAGCAAAGTGCCCGCTTGCCTGCATAACTCATACCCAAGGCAGCCTCCATAGCGGTCTTCTCATTGGTACTCCAACGACAGTGAATGCCACGGACCTTTGCCACAGGAGAGTTTTGTATATATTCAGTGATCTCGGTAGAGGGAGTTCCCGGATAGGCATACACACCGGACAGACCGGCGTCTATGGCTGCTTGTGCGATTGCCTCATCTCCCAAAAACAGATGTTTTTCCATGCCAGAATTTTAAATTTAAGAATGATCTACTTGTTTTTGTTTTCTAATGAACAAAAATAGTACATAATTCCCAAATCCAACCTTTTGACGCCGATTAATTCGCCTTTACCCACGTTTTTCAACGGATTTTCCTCCGATTCAACTCGGCCCGATATCGCTCTGCATTGCGATTGTGTTCTGCCAATGTACGGGCAAAATTGTGCCGGCCTGAAAAATCCTCTTTCGCACACATATATATATAGGTATGTGACATAGGATTGAGCACCGCCTCCAATCCTTTTCGGCTCGGAATACGTAACGGACCAGGAGGTAGCCCCACATGCTTATAGGTGTTGTAGGGAGATTCTATTTCCAAATGAGCCGTCAGGATACGTCGCAACGTAAAATCACCGACAGCAAATTTCACGGTCGGATCAGCCTGCAAAGGAATGCCGGCCTTCAAACGATTCAGATATAAGCCGGCCACAATCGGATATTCATCGACAGCCGCTGTCTCCTCCTCCACAATGGAGGCAAGTATGGCCACTTCTACTGGCTTCAAACCGATCTTTTCTGCTTTTGCCAACCGCTCCTCATTCCAGAAGGCCTTATACTCACGCAGCATCCGTTGCATCAGTTTGGCAGAGGAGATATTCCAATAAAGCTCATACGTATCGGGAATGAATAGCGTCGGAAGGGTGACCGGGGTAAAACCGAGCGAATCGCAATAGAGGGAGTCATTCCACAATTGCAACAATTCATCGGCACGGAGCATCAACTGATCGTCCAGACGTTCCGCCAGCTCCTCCTTCAGACGGATGTTGTTGAACACCACACGCGTTGCCACCTGATTGCCACGCCGAAGATGATTGACCAGTTCCCAGTTGCTCATGCCTGGCTTCACGGCATACCGTCCCGTCTTCAATTGGTTCGGATAGTCCAAAAAGGCAGCTACCCGCCGAAAGCTGGCCAAGTCCCGGCAGCCCGCATTCTGCAACTGGTTGCAAAGCTGTTCGAAATCCTTCTGCCGATCGACATAGACATACATCGTCTTCTCTGGTTGGAAATTGGGCCTCCACGCCTGCCGATAAGCCCAGAAACCGGCACTCGCCAAAATGGCAAAGGCGGCCACAAGGCCGCCTATGATCCCATATCGCATTCGCTTATCCAATCGTTTCATTGACACATTTCATGGATGATCCGAATCAGTTCGCCACCCAGTTCCTCAGCCTCCTGCATGGTGTGAGCCTCGGAATAGATACGGATAATCGGTTCCGTATTGCTCTTGCGCAGATGAACCCACTTGTCGGGGAAATCAATCTTCACACCGTCAATATCCGTGATGTCATATTGTGCAAACTGTGCCTTCACCTTGTTCAGGATGGCATCCACATCAATTTCAGGGGTCAGCTGTACCTTCTGCTTCGAGATGAAATAGGGCGGATAAGTGGCACGCAGTTCGCTGGTCTTCATCTTCTTCTTGGCCAGATGAGTCAGGAAGAGTGCAATACCTACCAACGCATCGCGTCCATAATGGCTGGCCGGATAGATCACACCGCCATTTCCTTCACCACCGATGACGGCATTCGTCTCTTTCATCTTGGCCACCACGTTCACCTCTCCTACGGCAGCTGCATTGTATTCGCACCCGTGAGCACGAGTCACATCACGCAACGCACGGCTGGAACTCAAGTTGCTGACCGTATTGCCCGGTGTGTGTGACAGCACGTAATCACTGACTGCCACCAGCGTATATTCCTCACCGAACATCTCTCCGTTCTCAGAAACAATCGCCAGACGATCCACGTCCGGATCCACCACAAAGCCGACATCCGCCTTGGCAGAGGTCATCAATGCAGAGATCTCTGTCAGGTTTTCAGGCAGCGGTTCCGGATT
>JBJECC010000236.1:0-5464 GCA_051870655.1 Parabacteroides sp.
GTGCTATTGGAATCGATTCAAAAGCCGCTCAGATGCTCTCAGATTTCCTTGGAAACGATTTAAATCGTCTGGCCAAGGAATTGGACAAGCTGGCGATTTTATTGCCGGAAAACGCCCCAAAACGAATCACGCCGGAATTGGTGGAGCGAAATATCGGAATCAGTAAAGAATACAACAATTTTGAGTTGTTGCGAGCCATTGCAACGAAAGATGTATTGAAAGCAAACCGCATCGTGAAATATTTTGGAGACAATCCAAAGAACAATCCGATTCAGGTGACCCTATCAGTTCTCTTCAACTACTTTTCCAATCTACTGATCGGTTACTACACCAAGGATCGTTCGGAAAACGGTCTGATGGTTGCCTTGGGATTGCGGAACAGCTTTCAGGTAAAGGACTACCTTATGGGGATGAAACAGTATTCAGCCATGAAAGTCTTCACGATCATTGGCGAGATCCGGACAGCCGATGCTAAGTCGAAGGGGGTCGGTAACAGTTCTACGGGGGATGCTGAACTAATGAAAGAATTACTCTATAAAATTCTACACTAAAAAGACTCAATGGGGCACACAAAGACCGGCTTAAACGCTGTCTTTATTTTTTAGGCGATATTTTTCAGACTTGAAAATGTCGCCTTTCTTTTTGTCAATAAGTGAGTTGTGAATATTTTTACCTCGTTAGAATCCCATATTCTGGCATTTTCGGACATTTCCCCGTAAAAAATCGATTTTCATTGTATTAACTGTCTCAAAATAACGAATCGGGGAGAGGTTGTCTCCTATTGGAAGAAGGATATGTCAAATTGACAGCATTCCACAGGAATGATATGAGAGGAGGTGATTTTTGTAATCAGAAAAATTCCTTTTTTGTTCATGATACATTTGTAATCTGTATAGTTTTGTAGAATTTAGAATTTAAAACAGCATACAAAAGCATACAAATATACGCTTGTTACAATTGTAACGAGATTACAGAAGTAACAAATCGGAGTCTGAGCCATTCATTTTATTAAACACTTCCCATTAAAATAATTCTGTATGAAACCCAATAAATTAGGGATGTTTATCAATGTAAAGGCTTAAATTAGAAGGGTTATTTGTATAAATCTGTCAACAAATTGTTCGAAAAACACATTTGTATGCATGTTTATTTGATTAAAAACCAAATAAATAATAGAATAATCTACTTTTGTACTTAAACTTACATTTCGATGGATAACTATCCTTTCCTAACAGTGTATTTATTATTGTAAACAAGTTACGGGTGTTTTGCACTGTAAATTGTTTAGTAAAATAAATTGCACAAATGGAAATTACTATTTATCTTTGTAACGTCAAACGAAAGTGGATTTGTTTACAAGAAAGCAGCCATTTTGGCATGATTGGTGGACAAATCATAGACATATATAACATGAAAGAGCGCATACAACAGATTATGTCACGAGAGGGATTTTCTCCTTCCCGTTTTGCCGAAGAGATCGGGATTCAACGGTCGGCGATGTCTCATATTTTATCAGGCAGAAACAATCCGAGTCTGGATGTCGTGATGAAAATATTGGAACGATTTACCCACATTAGTTCAGACTGGCTTTTAACGGGAACCGGAGAGATGACAAAAAACCCATCGGATGCGGGTACAACTCTTGCAAACGCACAAAATACGCCTACGGTTGTGCCGGAAGTACAGATTGCTCCTGAAAATCGTAAGGAAATGGGGGTTGAGACACCTGTAAACAACATACAACCAACTATTGTTGAAAAGGTTATAGTGCAGGATAAACCTTCACGAATTGTTACTAAAATAATGGTGTTCTATTCGGATAACACATTTGATACCTTTGTACCAGAAAAAAGCAAGAAGGATTAGCCGGTCGTCTAAAGGGAATCATGTATATTTGCATTTAAAAATATGATACATGAGTATGAAAAAATATCTCTTAGACATGAAAGTGGTGGCGAATGAACACCCACACAAGAATTATTGTCTGCTAAAACTAACAACGGAGCAGCCGTTGCCTGAAATGCTTCCAGGCCAGTTTGTCGAAGTTCGGGTGGATAATTCGCCCACTACATTTTTACGTCGTCCTATCTCTGTCCACTACGTAGATCAAGAGACCAATCAGCTTTGGCTTTTGGTGCAGCTGATCGGTGACGGCACTCGGAAAATGGCAGAATTGGAGGTTGGCGATTTGCTGAATGTCATGTTGCCTTTGGGCAATGGATTCACAGTGCCGGAATCGGCATCGACCAAATGCCTGCTTATAGGCGGTGGTGTCGGGACAGCCCCCATGCTCTATTTAGGAGCCTGCTTGAAAAAAGCGGGAATAGAGCCTGTTTTCCTGCTGGGGGCCCGTTCTCAGGGGGATTTGTTGCAGTTGGATCTGTTCCGTCAATTGGGAGCCGTTTATATGACCACCGAAGATGGATCGTTGGGCGAAAAAGGATTTGTCACGAATCATTCCATTCTGAAAGAGATCCGTTTCGATCAGATTTATACATGCGGCCCGAAGCCTATGATGATGGCTGTAGCGAAATATGCGGCTGCGGAAGGAATTAACTGTGAAGTATCTTTGGAAAACAAAATGGCATGCGGTTTAGGTGCCTGTTTGTGTTGTGTAGAGAAGAACAAAGAGGGACATAACGTGTGTGTTTGTACCGAAGGACCTGTATTTAATGTAAAGGAGTTGTCATGGCAGATTTAAGAACAAATATTGGAAAGTTAGCGCTGAAAAACCCGGTGATGACAGCGTCCGGGACATTTGGTTATGGTGTAGAGTATGCAGACCTGTTTGACATTGCCCGTTTGGGAGGGATCTGTGTCAAGGGAACAACCATCCAACCCCGCGAAGGGAATGATTATCCTCGTATGGCGGAGACCCCTTCCGGCATGTTGAATGCAGTGGGATTGCAGAACAAGGGAGCCCGTTACTTTGCAGATCATATCTATCCGCAGATTAAAGACATTGACACACAGATGATCGTCAATGTCAGTGGCTCATCGGTAGAGACCTATACAGAGTGTGCCGAAGTCATAGCCGGTTTGGAGAAAATTGAAGCGATTGAATTGAACATCAGCTGTCCTAATGTAAAACAAGGAGGTATGGCATTCGGTGTTACTTGCGAAGGAGCCGCAGAAGTGGTACGGGCTGTCCGTAAAGTCTATCCGCATACACTCATTGTCAAACTCTCTCCGAATGTAACGGACATTACTTCGATAGCCAAGGCTGTAGAGGCAGAAGGTGCTGACGCTGTGTCATTAATCAACACCATGTTGGGTATGGCTATTGACGCAGAAAAACGTAAGCCTCTCTTGTCCACCATTACCGGAGGCTTGTCTGGTCCATGTGTGAAACCGGTTGCCTTGCGAATGGTTTGGCAGACATATCATGCAGTACAGATTCCAATCATCGGTTTGGGAGGCATTTCCTCCTGGAAAGACGCGGTTGAGTTCATGCTGGCTGGTGCCACAGCGATCCAGATCGGCACGTATAATTTTGTGGATCCGACCGTATCAGTCAAGGTCATTGAAGGCATGAATGACTATTGTGACCGTCACGGTTTCAGTTCGGTAAAGGAGCTTGTCGGCGCCTTGGAAGTATAAACTTAAATGATTCATTGATAACAAACAGCGTATGAACACAGCAAGACTGCTTCTGCATTGTCCGGACAAACCGGGTATCTTGGCAGACGTCACGAATTTTATCACGGTAAACAAGGGAAATATTGTCTATCTGGACCAATATGTGGATCATGTTGAGAACATTTTCTTTATGCGTATTGAATGGGAATTGGAGAATTTCTTCATTCCCCGGGAGAAGATATATGACTATTTCGACACATTGTATGCACAAAAATATGATATGAGTTTCCGTCTCTATTTCTCAGATACGAAACCCCGGATGGCCATATTCGTCTCCAAAATGTCACATTGTCTGTTTGATATGCTTGCCCGCTATACTGCCGGTGAATGGAACGTGGAAATTCCCTGCATTATCAGTAATCATACGGATCTGCAACACGTGGCTGAACGATTTGGGATTCCTTTCCACCATTTTCCGATCACCAAAGAGACCAAAGCGGAACAGGAAGAGAAAGAGTTGGCCTTGTTGGCTGAATACAAAGTCAATTTCATTGTATTGGCCCGTTACATGCAGGTGATTTCCGAACAGATGATAGATGCCTTTCCGAACCGGATCATCAACATTCATCATTCGTTTTTGCCCGCGTTTGTCGGTGCAAAACCCTATCATGCAGCCTTCGAACGAGGGGTAAAGATTATTGGTGCAACCAGCCACTATGTGACAACAGAATTGGATGCCGGGCCCATCATCGAGCAGGATGTGGTACGGATTACGCACAAAGATTCGATTCAAGACTTGGTAAACAAGGGAAAAGATTTGGAGAAGATTGTCCTGTCCCGTGCGGTGCAGAAGCACATCGAGCGGAAAATCTTGGCCTATAAGAATAAAACTGTCATTTTCAGTTAAGCGAAACTATGGTAGATCATTTTAAAGATATCATCGACAGTACGACCATTGACGTGTACACGGCATCGTTGCGTCTGATCGTGAGTTTTGTGTTGGGCACAGTGATCGGTGGGGAGCGCCAAATGAGACGCCGGGATGCTGGTATGCGTACGTTCACGTTAATCTGTATGGGATCGGCCGCTGCCATGCTGATCTCCATTTGGATTCCACAGAGTTATCCGAACTTCTTGAATGGTGATCCTGGACGAATTGCTGCACAGGTATTGACCGGTATCGGTTTCCTGGGTGCGGGCGCGATCATTCAGAGTCACGGAAGCATTCATGGCTTGACCACAGCTGCCTGTATTTGGGTGATGGCTGTCATTGGATTGGCAGTCGGAGCTGGCATGTACATGGCCGCTTTCCTGACAACACTTTTCACACTCTTTATCTTGATCACATTGGAACGGTTGGAAAGACGGATGTTTTTGGATGGTGTCAATAAGATACTCTCGATCAGCTGCTCAACAGCCACTCCGGATATGAAACAGATGCGTGCCATTTTGGAGCAGCACAACATTTACATCGGGAGCTTCTCATACGAGCATAATTATGAGTTCAATACCTCTGTCATTACTTTTAAGGTCAATCTTAAATCCAAGTCATCCTACACCACGTTGTTTTCGGAACTACAGAAATTAGGCTACATCACACAAATACGGCTTTTAGCATGATTGATAAAAAAGAGGGGCACCGTTGAAAAGTGTCCCTCTTTTTTAGGTCCTATTGCTGGAGCATCTCTCCGACGAGACGGGCTGCCTCAATGACAAAACGGCCGCAGGGACGTTTCATATAATATTCCTTGGTACGGGTATCGGGCGTCGGTTTTGTCTTCGCTGCATCGGCCGGTGACAACAATTCACGGCAGATGATGGTACCGAACTTCTCCTTGAATGCGCCGGCTAATCGTTGTACTTCGGCATAATTACGTGTAGATCG
>JBJECC010000237.1:0-5413 GCA_051870655.1 Parabacteroides sp.
TGCTCCGGTCGCTTATATCTCGCGTGACAAGCCGGGCCGTACACGGGAGGCTAATTTGGCCTATTCTGTTTTGCAAGATGAGGTGAAAGCGCCGGGCCGTACGGTACAACTCGCCTCTCAACAGCCCATGTTGCAGGGAGTCAATTATTATTGGATCAGTCTGCAGGTCAAGCCGGAGACCTCGTTGCTGACGAAAATTCCCAGCAACCTGACGCAGATCACCGTCAATAACCAGGCTGTTCCGCTTCAGTGGGAGAGCAAGGCAGACGTGCGTCGCGTAGGTGTGGGAGTCCGTCATGCTGGTGATGACGGTTCGGTGGCTTATCGTATTCCGGGCTTGGTGACAACCAATCAGGGTACTTTGCTGGGCGTGTACGATGTCCGCTACAACAGCAGTGTCGATCTGCAGGAAAAGGTGGACATCGGTGTCAGCCGTAGCACGGACAAGGGACAGACGTGGGAGCCGATGCGGATCGCGATGACCTTCGGACAGACAGGAGGATTGCCTCATGCCCAAAATGGTGTGGGAGATCCTTCGATCTTGGTGGATGAAAAGACCAATACGGTTTGGGTGGTGGCAGCCTGGACCCATGGCATGGGCAATGGCCGTGCCTGGTGGAATTCCTTGCCGGGTATGAAGCCGGGGGAAACGGCACAACTGATGCTGGTTAAGAGTGAAGATGACGGAAAAACCTGGAGTCAGCCGATCAACATCACCTCACAAGTCAAGGATCCCTCCTGGTACTTCCTGTTGCAAGGACCGGGCCGCGGCATCACGATGCAGGATGGTACGTTGGTCTTCCCGATTCAGTTCATTGACTCGACCCGTGTACCGAATGCCGGAATCATGTACAGCAAAGACCGGGGTGAGACCTGGCATCTGCACAACTTGGCCCGTACCAACACCACAGAGGCACAAGTGGCAGAGGTGGAACCCGGTGTCTTGATGCTCAATATGCGGGATAACCGAGGCGGTAGCCGTGCGGTCTCCATTACCAGAGACTTGGGCCGGACCTGGACAGAGCATCCTTCAAACCGAAGTGCCTTGCAGGAGCCGGTTTGCATGGCCAGCCTGATCAAGGTGGACGCTCAGGATAACATCACGGGCAAGCAGCTGTTGCTCTTCTCCAATCCCAACTCCACCAAAGAACGGAGCCACATCACGATCAAGGCCAGTGTGGATGGTGGTTTGACGTGGCCCGATGCATATCAGGTGATGCTGGATGAAGAGGGCGGATGGGGCTATAGCTGCCTCTCCATGATAGACAAAGAGACAGTCGGGATTTTCTATGAGTCCAGTGTGGCGCACATGACATTCCAGGCTGTCAAAATCCGTGATTTGATCAACCATTAAAAAAGAACCGCCATGAAGCGAGCCATTCTCTGCTTATGCGTATGGATATGCGGATGGCTTTCCGGGACAGCCCAGTCCCGGAAGCCTGTCCTGCTACCTTTGCCCCAACAGGTGGAATGGACAGATGAGACCTTCCGGGCTCCGGAACGGGTCTTGTCAGTGACCATTGATTCCACCCGTGTGATTGCACCGATCCCTACTGATGAGGCCTATCGGTTGCAGGTGTCTCACGATCGGATCACGATCGAAGCCAACACCGAAAAGGGTGTCTATTGGGCCAAACAGACCCTGCAACAGCTATCCGAACAGGTAGCAGGTGAATGGGTGGTGGCCGGATGTGACATTACTGACTGGCCTGCCTTCCGTGTACGTGGATGGATGCAGGATGTAGGACGGAGCTATATCTCCCTGCGGGAGCTGAAGCGTGAGATTGAATTGCTTTCCCAGTATAAGATCAATGTCTTTCACTGGCATCTGACCGAGAACCAGGCGTGGCGATTGGAGAGCAAACGATTCCCCGCCTTGAATGACAGTTGCCACATGACCCGCATGCCCGGACAATACTATACGTTGGAGGAGGCGCGTGAACTGGTCTCTTTTTGCAAGCAGCATCAGGTGTGGCTGATTCCGGAGATTGACATGCCGGGACATAGCGAAGCCTTTCGCCGGACGTTCGGAGTCGATATGCAGTCGCCGGAGGGAACCGCCATTCTGAAACAGTTGATTGCCGAAGTGTGCGAGAACTTGGATGTACCCTATTTGCATATCGGGACCGATGAGGTGCAATTTACCTGTCCGGAGTTCGTACCTGAGATGGTTGCCTATATCCGTTCGTTGGGCAAGAAGGTCATCTCCTGGAATCCGGGATGGTCTTACCAACCGGGAGAGATCGACATGACCCAACTCTGGAGCTATCGGGGAAAGGCACAGCCGGGTATTCCGGCCATTGACTGCCGTTTCCACTACATCAACCATTTTGATACCTTTGCCGATCTGGTCGGACTTTATACCAGCCGGATTTATGACCAGCCGCAAGGCAATGAGGATCTGGCCGGTGCTATCCTGGCACTGTGGCATGACCGCATCGTGACGCCCGAAGAGCTCATGATCCGGGAGAATGCCTTCTACCCGAATATGCTGGCATTGGCCGAACGGGCCTGGTCGGGAGGCGGCTTCCAATACTTTGACCGGCAGGGTACGGTGCTGCCGACCGATCCGACCGATCCCGTGTTCCGCTCTTTTGCCGATTTTGAGCGACGGATGCTATACCACAAAGCACGTCATTTCCAAGGGGAACCCTTTGCTTATGTCAAGCAGACCCAGGTACGTTGGCGGGTGACGGAAGCCTTCCCGAACGAGGGTGATCTCGACCGCTCTTTCCCGCCGGAGGAGGCATTGCAGCCTACCTATCTATATAATGGGAAGGAGTACCCGACCCAAGAGGCCGTGGGGGCCGGTATCTATTTGCGGCATGTATGGGGCACGTTGGTGCCCGGTCTGTTGAAAAATCCTCAACCCAATCACACGGCTTACGCCTGGACATGGGTCTATTCCCCACAGGAACAGACGGTCGGTGCCTGGATCGAGTTCCAGAATTACAGCCGTTCCGAAATGGACTTGCCGCCGTTGCAGGGACAATGGGATTATCGCCATAGTCGCGTATGGGTCAATGACGAGGAGATTCTTCCGCCTGTCTGGACGGCGACCCATCGTACCCGAACCAATGAGGTACCCTTGGGCAATGAGAATTGTGTCAGTCGGCCACCGATTCCCGTTACCTTGCATAAAGGATGGAACAAAGTGTTCCTGAAACTCCCTGTCGGTGCCTTCTCGACACCAGAGGTCCGCTTGCAGAAATGGATGTTCACCTTTGTCTTTGTCACGCCCGACGGGGAAAGTGCTGTGGAGGATTTGATCTATTCGCCGGATCAGTCCCTAACTGAGGTGCCTCTGCCGACCCAATCCTATTCCTGGAGTCGCTTACCCGACCTGCCCAGTGATTCACAGAATGCCTCCAAAGGAGTTTCGGCTCCCTTCTGGGGCCTGTTGGGGCACCAGCTTCTTGTGGCCGGCGGGTGTAACTTCCCGGAAAAACCAGCGGCTGAGGGGGGCACGAAACGGTACGAAGAAAAGATCTATCGGCTGGATCTGGAGCAGATGGACGGTTGGCATGAGATGGCTCGTTTGCCTCAGCCCTTGGCGTATGGGGCATCGGTGGAGACACCGGAGGGTCTTTGTTGGATCGGGGGGATGAATGGAGAGGGTTCCTCTTCCGAGGTTCGGTTGGTCTCTCTTTCTCCATCGCACGACAGCTTGCACGTACGTGCGTTACCGGCTCTCCCGGCTCCTTTCGACAACGGAGCTGCCGCTTATGCGGACGGCAAACTGTATGTGGTGGGTGGTAATCTGGCTGGAAAAGCCAGCCGTCAGTTCTTTCAACTGGATCTGATGCATCCTGCTGCGGGTTGGCAGTCGTTGCCTGAAGTACCCGGTGCGGCTTGTGTGCAACCGGTCTTGGTAGCCCAACACGCTCCGGAGGGTACACGTCTGTATGTCAGTGGTGGATTTCAACCGGGCACTCTGCAAGAATCTCCCGTGATCGGAACACATCTCTATTCTTTTCTACCGGCAACTGGAGAATGGCAGGATGAGGGTCCGCTTCCCGCTTTATCGGATGGCACGTCCCGCACAATGACCGGTGGAGGGGCTGTGGCCTATGGTGATAGTTGTCTGCTGTGGATGGGAGGTGTCAACCATGACCGCTTCTTGGCAGCCATCGACCGACCGCGTCAGCTGCATCAGGCCCAAGAGGCCGGTGATACCGCACGGGTGGCACAGCTGGAACAGGAGGCTGCCGATTATCTGTCACATCCTGTGGAGTGGTATCGTTTCAATCGCGATTTGTTGTGCTACAACACATTCCTGCGTCGCTGGGAGGTATGGGGAAGTCATGAGCCCTTGGCTCGGGCCGGTGCAGGAGTCCTGCTATACAAAAACCGGCTGATTGTCCTCAATGGAGAGTTGAAACCGGGTATCCGAACGGCGGGTGTGCATGTCCTGTCGTTGCCGGGCTATTAATTCACGATGACAACTTTGCTGACTACGCTCTCCTGTCCCTCTTCCGTGGCGGCCAAAATGAGATAGATGCCGCTTTTGACACCACTGCAATTCCATTGAAGCTGGCCTCCTAATGAGCGGGCTTGATAGATCAGGTTGCCTGCCAAATCGGTAATCTTCACGTTGGAGCCCTCCATCAGTCCGGTAATCGTCACCTGACGGGGATCGGTGGGGCGTACGGGATTGGGATACGCATAGACCTCACTGAAATCGGCACGTCCCTCTGTGGCCACTCCCCTATAGGAACAGATTCCTTTGTCTGTACCGAAAAAGACCTCTCCGTTTTGCGGATTGATGGCGATGCTGTTTACCTTATCCGACAACAGGGGGGAATTGTCGGTACTGAAATGTTGCAAGGTCTCGGAGCCGTCCTCATTCACTAAATAGACTCCGGAGGTCTCTGTGGCGATCCACTTCTGATTGCCTCCGTCCACAGCAATGTAATTGACCCGTTCTCCATCCAGGAAGTAGGCGGTGTTATCATCACGGGTCGGTTGGCGGAAATAGACAGAACCCGACAATACGTTGCGGGCACTACCGGCTGGTGAGATAATGACCCCTCGGTTGGTTCCTACCCAGATGTCCCCGTTCTTGTCTTCGCGGAGGCAATAATAGGCATTGACATTGATGGTGCTTCCATTGGCGGTCTGCACACTGCCGATGTATTTGTCGCTCTCCTGATTAAAGACATAGAGTCCTGTACTGCTGTTGTAAGGGATGTTCATCCAGATGTTGCCGTTGGAGGTGACAATCATCTTGTCCGGCATCTCCACCATGCTGAGGGAACTGGGATAGGCTTCCCAGGTACCGTCGGCTTTCAGACAATGAATGGGCTGTTTGACACTGCTGTTGTTCATCCAAAGATTTCCAGCCTTGTCAAATGCCACTCCGGTGACACGAATGTAGTTGTTGTTTCCGGGAATGGCACTCTGTAACGTGGTG
>JBJECC010000238.1:0-5361 GCA_051870655.1 Parabacteroides sp.
AACGAAGAGGAGAACGTGGTTTCGGTTACGACTTATTCTTCAAATATCCGGATAAAGGATTGGTATTGGAGCGACTTTATGCATTGGCAACCGATCCGGCTAATGGGAAGAAGGTGGATTCGTTGCGGGCCATCGACCCGAAATTGGCAGAGGCATTTATGGAATCAGTCTCTTATCACGTGGATCATGGATGGGGCATGGATTGTTTTCAGGTGGGCCCGACGTTGGGAGCAGGAGTGGCCGCTCCGATTGTGGGAGATTCCTTGGCATTTCCTTGGTGCTACAACGAAGCGGAGGTACTGGATCAAGGGCCTTTGCGTTTTACGGTCCGGCTTGACTTTGCCGCACGTCCGATAGGAGACCAGAAGGCCGTGGTAGAACATCGGCTGATCTCATTGGATGCCGGTTCGCAATTCAACAAGACGCAGGTGTGGTATGATCACCAGACGGATCCGATTCGATTGGCGACGGGATTTCCGTTGCGGGAGGAGATGCCTTCTTGTGCAGAGGAGCCTCGTATAAACCTGATCGCCTATTCGCATCCGACACAACGGGAGGAATATGGGAGAGCTCTTTTGGGGGTGGCTGTCCCTGACTGCCAGGCCGGGATAGTCCGGCAGTATGGGCATCTGTTGCTTGTTCGGAATCTCCTGCCCGGAGAAATACATACCTACTTTTGGGGGTTCCAATGGCAACAGCAACCCAAAGATTCTCTTGCACCTTGGGTTTCGGAAATGGAGGTAGAGATAAATGGGATGATGCATCCCTTGAACATGAGAATAAACGATTAAAAATAGAAACAGGATGGTCAATTTTTCATTGGAGGGCAAGTTAGCCCTGGTAACCGGTGGTGTATATGGTATCGGTTTTGCAATAGCCAAAGCGCTTTATGAAGCAGGGGCTACCATAGTCTATAATTGCAGTACCCAAAAGTCGATGGACTTGGGGATTGCCAACTATAAAGAGGCAGGTATTCCTGCAAAAGGCTATTTATGTGATGTGACGAATGAAGAGGCGGTTCGTGCGATGGTGGCTGATATAGAGACCACCTTGGGTACGATCGATATATTGGTGAACAATGCCGGTATCATCAAGCGCATCCCGATGGAAGAGATGGCGGTGGAGGATTTCCGTCGGGTGATCGATGTGGATTTGGTGGCTCCGTTCATCTGTGCAAAAGCTGTGATTCCCGGCATGATCAAGAAGGGACATGGCAAGATCATCAACATCTGTTCCATGATGTCAGAACTGGGACGTGAAACCGTCAGTGCCTATGCGGCTGCAAAAGGAGGTCTGAAAATGCTTACGAAAAATATCTGTTCGGAGTATGGAGCCCATAATATACAATGTAATGGTATCGGTCCGGGATATATTGCTACACCCCAGACTGCTCCGTTACGGGAATTGCAACCGGATGGTTCCCGCCATCCCTTTGACCAGTTCATCATTTCAAAGACACCGGCCGGTCGCTGGGGGACTCCGGAAGATCTGATGGGACCTGCTGTCTTTTTGGCATCGGATGCTTCGGATTTTGTCAACGGACATATACTCTATGTGGATGGTGGCATTCTGGCCTATATCGGTAAACAGCCAAAGTAATGGAATCGGTTTTTTCTTATATCATAGGCTTGGGTGCCGCTGTCATGATGCCGGTGCTGTTCACCTTGTTAGGGGTCTGTATCCGTATTTCATGGGGTGATGCGTTAAAAGCCGGCTTGAAGGTGGGAGTCGGATTCGTCGGACTCTCCATCGTCACAGCTTTGCTTACATCTGCCCTTGGTCCGGCTCTTAACTCGGTGGTAGAGATCTATGGTCTGCAACTGAACGTGTTCGACATGGGATGGCCTGCGGCTGCTGCGGTGGCCTATAATACGGCTGTAGGAGCCTTTATCATTCCGGTCTGTCTCATTGTCAATCTGTTGATGTTGTTGACCAAGACAACCCGTACCGTCAATATTGATTTGTGGAATTACTGGCATTTCGCTTTTATCGGAGCCATTATCTACTTTGCCAAAGGGTCGTTAGTGTGGGGATTTTTCGGAGCTATTGTATGTTATGTCATTACATTGGTGATTGCTGATCGGACTGCGGATAAATTCCAGCAGTTTTATCCAAATATGGAGGGTATCTCTATTCCGCAACCGTTCTGTGCAGGGTTTGTCCCTTTCGCTTGGATCCTCAATAAAGGACTGGACCGTATTCCCGGAATGAATCGGATCGAACTGGATGCCGAAGGTATGAAAAAAAGATTTGGGCTGTTGGGAGAGCCTCTTTTCTTGGGGGTTGTGGTGGGCATCCTGATTGGCTGTCTCTCCTGCTCGTCCGGATCGGAATTGAAGGAGAACATTCCGGTCATACTCGGCTTGGGCATTAAAATGGGGGCAGTGATGGAACTGATTCCCCGTGTGACAGTGCTGTTCATTGAGGGGCTGAAACCTATTTCTGATGCAACACGCAGGATGATTTCCCAGCGGTTCAAAGGGGCAGAGGGACTGAACATAGGGATGAGTCCGGCATTGGTTATCGGGCATCCGACCACTTTGGTAGTATCGCTTTTGTTGATACCGGTTACACTTGTTTTGGCTGTATTGCTTCCTGGTAACCAGTTTTTACCCCTTGCCTCGCTTGCAGGTATGTTTTATGTCTTTCCGCTGGTACTGCCTTTTACGAAAGGGAATGTAGTCAAGACATTTTTGGTCGGGCTTTTGGTGTTGGTGGCAGGCTTATACATGGTAACCCATCTGGCACCTTGGTTCACATTGGCTGCACAGGATGTGTATGCTGTTACTGGAGATGCGGCTGTATCGATCCCTTCAGGTTTTGAGGGTGGCAGTCTCGATTTTGCCTCTTCACCATTGGCTTGGATCATTTTCCAATGTACAGAAGGCATGGGATGGTTCGGCTTGTGGCTGTTGGTAGGCGTGACGATTGGACTGTTGGGCTGGAACCGTTTTCTGATCACCCGGCATCGGCCCTAAGGTAGATGAGTGAAACAATAAAACATTAATAACAATATAGTAATGAAAAAATTATTTCTAACTATGGCAATTTTAGGCAGTACTGCGTGGGTCACAGCCCAGACGAATTATTCGGTGCTTCGGGCGGTACATCCCGATGATTTCAAGAAGTATGACACCGAGCAAGTGCGCTCACATTTCCTCATGGAAAAGGTGATGGAACAGGATAAGATCAATCTGACCTATTCCTTGTATGACCGCATTATCTATGGAGGCGTGGTTCCCGTGGCAGGTCCTGTAGCATTGGAGACCATTGATCCGTTGAAAGCGGACTATTTCTTGGAACGTCGTGAATTGGGGGTCATCAATGTGGGTGGAGATGGAATTGTGACCGTAGAGGGACAAGCATATGAACTCCGTTTCAAGGATGCCCTGTATGTAGGTCGTGGCAATAAATCGGTCACATTCCGGAGTAAGGATGCTGCCAATCCGGCCAGATTCTACATTAACTCCAGTCCGGCTCATCATGCCTACAAGACACAGCTTGTTACGATTGATGGACGAAACGGCTCCATCAAAGCCAACCGGATGAAGGCGGGCAAGATGGAAGAGTCGAACGATCGTGTCATCAATCAGTTGATCACCAATAATGTGTTGCAAGAGGGACCTTGTCAGCTTCAGATGGGATTGACAGAATTGAAGCCGGGTTCCGTATGGAACACGATGCCGGCCCACACCCACGACCGTCGTGTAGAGGTCTATTTCTATTTCAATGTGCCGGAGGGGAATGCGATTTGCCATCTGATGGGAGATCCGCAGGAGACCCGTCATCTTTGGATGCATAACGAACAGGCCGTGATGAGTCCGGAGTGGTCCATACATGCGGCTGCCGGTACTTCCAATTATATGTTTATATGGGGAATGGGAGGTGAGAACCTGGACTATGGCGACATGGACAAGGTGACCTATCTGGAAATGAGATAAGTTGTACAAGAAGAACTCGTAGAACTTGTATCAACAAAAAAACTCCTGTAATCCGCGAAGATTACAGGAGTTTCTGTATCAGAATGAGTCAGATTACTTCTTCATTGCCTCTTCGATAGCTACGGCAACCGCTACAGTAGCACCTACCATCGGGTTGTTACCCATACCCAAGAAGCCCATCATTTCTACGTGAGCAGGTACAGATGAAGAACCGGCAAACTGAGCGTCAGAGTGCATACGGCCCATTGTATCTGTCATACCGTAAGAAGCGGGACCTGCAGCCATGTTATCCGGGTGCAAAGTACGGCCTGTACCACCACCGGAAGCTACTGAGAAGTAGGGCTTGCCAGCCAATACACGTTCTTTCTTGTAAGTACCTGCAACCGGGTGCTGGAAACGAGTCGGGTTTGTAGAGTTACCCGTGATAGATACATCTACATCTTCTTTCCACATGATGGCTACACCTTCGCGAACGTCGTCAGCTCCGTAGCATTTTACCTTTGAACGCAGACCGTTAGAGTAGGGCTTCTCTTCGATTACGTTTACTTCACCTGTCATGTAGTCGAACTGAGTCTGTACATAGGTGAAACCGTTGATACGAGAGATGATCTTTGCAGCATCCTTGCCCAGACCGTTCAGGATAACGCGCAACGGCTCTTTACGAACCTTGTTAGCCATTTCAGCGATCTTGATGGCACCTTCAGCAGCTGCGAAAGACTCGTGACCTGCCAGGAAAGCGAAGCACTTAGTATCTTCACGGAGCAGACGGGCTGCCAAGTTACCGTGGCCGATACCTACCTTACGGTCGTCAGCTACAGAACCTGCGATACAGAATGCCTGCAGACCGATACCGATTGCCTCAGCAGCGTCAGCAGCGTTTGTGCAACCCTTCTTGATAGCGATAGCAGCACCTACTACGTATGCCCAGCAAGCATTTTCAAAACAGATGGGTTGAGTTTCCTTACACATTGTATAGGGATCGATACCTTTCGCTTCGCAGATAGCTTTTGCGTCTTCGATACCGTTGATACCATATTCATTTAAAACCGCGTTGATATGATCGATACGGCGGTCATAACTTTCAAATAAAGCCATATTCTTTTTTTTACTTTTTAAAATTCTTAATTACCAGGAATAGAGATAACAGAAAGTTGAAAACAAGCACGCCACCGCAACAGGCAATGTAGAAAGCCAGCCAAGGCTTTGTCGGCTTGATGGCAAAATAGGCGATCGTAGCCGCCACAGCCGTAAGCACAATCAGCCCGTATAGGATGCGTGTCAGTGTTTTCTTATTCATGACGAGGATCGATATATTTTACAGCTTCTTTGAAACGACCGTAAGAGCCCTTGGCTTTTTCCAGTGCTTCGTTAGCGTCCATACCCTTCTTCACCATATCCATGAACTTGCCCAGGTGAACAA
>JBJECC010000239.1:0-25946 GCA_051870655.1 Parabacteroides sp.
CTACTCAGCTGGGGGCTAAGGTGGTGACAATCTCCGGACCGGACGGATATATTTATGATCCGGCAGGTATCAGTGGCGAAAAGATCGACTACATGCTTGAATTGCGTGCCAGCGGTAACGATATTGTAGAACCCTATGTGGAGCAATTCCCTGGCTCTACTTTCTACGCAGGCAAGAAACCTTGGGAGCAGAAGGTGGACATTGCATTGCCTTGTGCAACTCAGAACGAGTTGGATGGCGACGATGCACGCAAGTTGATCGAAAATGGTACACTGTGTGTAGCTGAGGTTTCTAATATGGGTTGTACGGCTGAAGCCGTGGATCTTTTTATCGAGCACAAGCAGCTCTTTGCTCCGGGCAAGGCTGTCAATGCCGGTGGTGTAGCTACATCAGGTTTGGAAATGACACAGAATGCAGAACACATCTCTTGGACTGCAGATGAGGTAGATGCTCGTTTGCATCAGATCATGAGCAATATCCACGATCAATGTGTGGCTCATGGCAAGCAGGGTGATTATATCAACTACGTGAAGGGTGCTAATATCGCAGGTTTCATGAAGGTGGCAAAGGCCATGATGGCACAAGGCATCGTCTGATTATTCTTTTATTATATTGCACGATAATGTTACCCGTCAGAGAACAGGAGTAATTCCTGATCCCTGACGGGTCTTTTTGTTACTGCTTGTTTGGGTCAATAAGTACGATGGTGTTATTTAGTAAACTACACGTTTTTCAAATAATCTCAAACCTTTTATAGCTGTATTTTCGAAAAAAACTTGCATGCAAGTAAAACTATTTCCGTAATTTTGTCTTCTAATAGGAGCGAGGCGAATAGGCCTGTTCCAAGGTTGATGATTAAAGAAATTTGCAGATGAAGAAGATCCTGTTCCCATTACTATTCCTCTTGGTTGTGTGTCAGACGTTTGCGCAGATTAACACCAATCGTGTGCTGGCCATCGGGCGGAATGCTCTTTATTTTGAAGATTATGTGCTTTCCATACAGTATTTTAATCAGGTCATTCGTTCGAAACCCTGGTTGGCTGAGCCCTATTTCTATCGGGCGGTGGCGAAGATCAGTTTGGATGATTTCAAGGGGGCGGAAGAGGATTGTAGCCTCTGCCTCGAACGTAATCCTTTTTTGGTGCAGGCCTATTATGCGAGAGGTATTGCGCGTCAGAGTATGGATCAGTTTGACACTGCCATTGCTGACTATGAGAAGGGGTTGGAATTCAAGCCTAATGATCGGCAGATGTTGAGCAATATGGCAGTCGCCTACATCCAGAAAAAGGATTATACGGGGGCGGAAAAGGCCTTTGACACGTTGATGGAATCTTTTCCGAAATATTCGCTGAACTATCTGACCCGTGCGGCCATGTATCTGGAACAGGGGGATACGGTGAAGGCATTGGCTGATTATAACAAAGCCATTGAGTTGGATCCCTATTATGCGCCCGGTTATGGTAATCGGGCCATTGTGCTTTATCAGACCAATGAATTGGACAAGGCTTTGGCAGATTTGAACGAGGCAATCCGGCTTGATACACGGGAAAGCGGTTATTACATCAACCGAGGTCTGGTGCGTTATCAGAAAAATGACTTGCGTGGTGCGATGGCTGATTATGATCAGGTCATCAGCATTGACAGCCATAATTTGATTGCCCGATTCAACCGTGGTCTGCTCCGTTATCAGGTGGGAGACAACAACCGGGCTATTGAAGATTTTGACGTGGTGTTGGAACAGGAGCCGGACAACTATATGGCCTATTACAACCGGGCCTTGCTTCGTTTTGAGACTGGTGATTTCCGTGGAGCAGTGAAGGATTATGATGTTGTCTTGGGACAATATCCCAACTTTCTGCCCGGTTATTACAGTCGTGCGGAGGCCAAACGGAAAATGAATGACTTGGCGGGAGCCGACAAGGATTACTGGGCGGCTGTCAAATTGGAGGAGAAAGCACGTCAAGGCAAACTGGCCTCTACCCAGACATCCGCCAACCAAGGGACGACAGCAGCTGCCGACTCTACGAATGTGGATGCAGGCGGAAATACCCGTGAACAATCGGATAAGAACATCAATAAGTTCAACCGTCTTGTGGTGTATGACAAAGAGGAGGAGCGTCGAAACAAATACCAGAGTGAGGTTCGTGGCCGTGTGCAGGACCGCAACGTGAAGGTGGATTTGGAACCGCAATTTGTGCTGACCTTCTACGAGAAGCCGGATCCGGTCAAGAAAATGCTATATTATGATAAAATGGTGGAGGAGTTCAACCGTCGGATGGTCTTGAAGCGAGCTTTACGGTTGACCAATGAGGAGGCCGCCCTGTCTGAAGATCAGATTGCCGTTCACTTTGCTTCCATCGATGACTATTCGGCTCAGATCGACCGTCAGCCTACCCATGTGGAAGCCTATTTCGGGCGGGCGTTGGACTTCATGCTGGTACAGGACTTCAGTGAGGCATTGAATGACTTCAATCGGGTGATTGAGTTGGATCCTAATTATACGATGGCCTATTTTAACCGGGCCGTGGTCCGTTATAAGCAGTGGGTTTACAAACAGTCACAACTGACTTCTATGGATGAGAATTTGGTCAATATGAGTATGAATCTGACGATCGGCGGCAAGATGCCGGCTACGACATCCGATCCGGCATCCATGAAACTGCGTGACACCAAACGATCTTACGAGTATGAGTCGATTTTGCGTGATTATGATCGGGTGATCCAGTTGAATCCCGGATTTGTGTATGCCTATTTCAACCGGGGCAACTTGCGTTGTGCCCAACGGGATTTCCGGGCGGCCATTTTGGATTACAATGAGGCTATCCAACGGGATCCGGAGTTTGCCGAGGCCTATTTCAACCGAGGGCTGGCCCGTCTTTCCATGGGTGATATCAATCGTGCAATTGCCGATTTGAGTAAGGCAGGTGAGCTTGGAATCATCAATGCATACAGTATTATTAAGAGAATGAGTCGTTAAACGGGAAAAAAACCGTGAGTTTATTTTGCAAAATCTATAAAAGTGCTAATTTTGCGCCCGTTTATAAGATGAATATTTATTGAATAGATTATGATAAAGATTACATTTCCGGACAACTCCGTAAGAGAGTATGCCGAAGGTACGACAGCTATGCAGATTGCTGAGAGTATCAGCTCTCGTCT
Source organism: Parabacteroides sp. (assembly GCA_051870655.1). Classification (GTDB taxonomy): domain Bacteria; phylum Bacteroidota; class Bacteroidia; order Bacteroidales; family Tannerellaceae; genus Parabacteroides. Next base: position 3,160 of record JBJECC010000239.1, read on the forward strand.
GGCACAAGAGGTGCTGGCAGCGAGTGTGAACGGCGAGACTTGGGATCTGAGTCGTCCGATCAATCAGGATGCGACTGTACAGCTGTTGAAGTGGGAAGACGAAGAGGGAAAGCATGCTTTCTGGCATTCCAGTGCCCACTTGATGGCAGAGGCTTTGCAAGAACTTTATCCCGGCATCAAGTTCGGTATCGGTCCGGCCATTGAAAATGGTTTCTATTATGACGTGGATCCGGGAGAGCGTGTGATTAAGGAATCTGATTTCCCGGCTATCGAGGCCAAAATGCGTGAGCTGGTGGCCAAGAAAGAGGAAATCAAGCGTCAGGACATCTCCAAGGTAGATGCCATGAAGATGTTTGGCGATCGGAATGAGGTCTATAAGACTGAGTTGATCAGTGAATTGGCTGATGGTACGATTACTACCTATACGCAGGGATCATTTACCGATTTGTGTCGTGGTCCGCACTTGCCCAATACTTCTTATCTGAAGGCTGTGAAGATCCTGAGCGTAGCAGGTGCCTATTGGCGTGGTGACGAGAAGCGTAAACAGTTGGTTCGTTTGTATGGTATTACCTTCCCGAAGAAGAAAATGCTGGATGAATATCTGGCGTTGTTGGAAGAGGCCAAGAAGCGCGACCACCGTAAGATCGGTAAGGAACTGGAATTGTTCACATTCTCTTCAGCTGTAGGCGCAGGTCTGCCGTTGTGGTTGCCGAGAGGTACACAGCTCCGCCTTCGTCTGGAGGATTATTTGAAACGTATTCAGAAGAAATATGGATATATGCAGGTGATGACTCCGCACATCGGAGGCAAGCAGCTCTATGTGACATCTGGCCACTATGCAAAGTATGGAAAGGATTCATTCCAGCCGATTCATACTCCGCAAGAGGGTGAAGAGTTTCTGTTGAAGCCGATGAACTGTCCTCACCATTGTGAGATCTACAAGTCATCTCCCCGTTCTTACAAGGATCTGCCTTTGCGTTTTGCTGAGTTCGGTACAGTCTATCGTTATGAGCAGAGTGGTGAGTTGCATGGATTGACCCGTGTACGTGGTTTTACGCAGGATGATGCGCACCTCTATTGCCGTCCGGATCAGTTGAAGGATGAATTCATGAAAGTGATGGACATTATCTTCATTATCTTCAAGGCGTTGAATTTTGAGAACTTTGAGGCTCAGATTTCATTGCGTGACAAGGTGAATCGCGACAAATACATCGGTTCGGAAGAGAACTGGGAAAAGGCTGAGTCTGCCATTATCGAAGCTTGTCAGGAGAAAGGTTTGAAGGCGAAGGTGGAATATGGAGAGGCGGCATTCTACGGTCCGAAGTTGGACTTCATGGTAAAGGATGCCATTGGACGTCGTTGGCAGTTGGGTACGATTCAGGTGGACTACAATCTGCCGGAGCGTTTCGATCTGGAATATACCGGAGAGGATAACAAGAAGCATCGTCCGGTCATGATTCACCGAGCACCTTTCGGTTCTATGGAACGTTTTGTGGCTGTGTTGATCGAACATACCGGTGGTAAGTTCCCCTTGTGGCTGACTCCGGATCAGGTTTGTATTTTGCCGATCAGTGAAAAGTTCAATGACTATGCGCATGAGATTGCTGACCAGTTGGAAGCTGAGGACCTGAGTGTGGTTGTAGATGACCGAAATGAGAAGATCGGCCGTAAAATTCGTGACAATGAACTGAAACGAATCCCGTATATGTTGATTGTAGGCGAAAAAGAGGCAGAAAATGGTGAAGTTTCGATAAGAAAACAGGGCGAAGGTGATAAAGGTTCCATGAAAATTGCTACCTTTGCAGCGCTTTTGAGAAAAGAAATCGAAGACCAGATGAACAGCTGGAAGAAAAGCAACGAATAATTTAAAACGAGGAGAATAAATCTTTTTGGATGAAGAATGACAATTTGAAAGAACAGTATAGGATTAACGAACGCATCCGTGTCCGTGAGGTCCGTCTAGTCGGTGATAATGTGGAACAAGGTGTTTACCCGACTCAGCAGGCGTTGAAAATCGCAGAAGAGCAGGGTATGGACCTGGTTGAGATTTCACCCAATGCTGTGCCCCCCGTTTGTAGAGTAATCGATTATCAGAAGTTTCTCTACCAGCAGAAAAAACGTCAGAAAGAGCAAAAGGCCAAGTCTGTCAAAGTGGTGGTGAAGGAGATCCGTTTCGGACCGCAGACAGATGATCATGATTATAACTTCAAGCTGAAACATGCGAAGGGGTTCTTGGAAGAGGGATCGAAAGTGAAGGCCTATGTGTTCTTCAAGGGTCGTTCAATCTTATTCAAAGAGCAGGGTGAAGTTTTGTTGCTTCGTTTCGCAAACGATTTGGAAGATTATGGGAAGGTGGAACAGATGCCTGTTTTGGAGGGAAAGCGTATGATTATCATGCTGACCCCGAAGAAAGGTACTTCTTCTACGAATGCAGCCAAATCGGCTCCGAAAAAGTCTCCTGCCCAGCCCAATCCGCAAGGAAAGCCGGCAGCAGACGGATCGGATGAATAAAAGGAAAAAATGAATCCGTAAAAAGCGGTAAAAGTTTAATATTAAAAACAGATTTAGAAAATGCCTAAGATCAAGACTAATTCCGGTGCCAAAAAGAGGTTCGCCCTTACCGGATCAGGTAAAATCAAAAGAAAACACGCTTTTAAGAGTCATATCTTGACAAAGAAGACTACAAAGCAGAAGAGAAATCTTACTCACACAGGTTTGGTTGACCGTGTTGACGTGAACAATGTAAAAGCATTGCTCGGCTTGAAGTAATTTCTTTAATTAAGCGAGTTTACAACGATTTTTATTAACCGAATGATTTAGCCCTTAAGATCATCCTCCGGGAAGGAGTGGTGGCGCTAACATTCAAAACAGATTTAAATTATGCCTAGATCAGTTAATCATGTTGCTTCAAGAGCAAAAAGAAAACGGATTTTAAAACTTACCCGTGGTTATTATGGTGCACGTCGTAATGTGTGGACCGTTGCCAAGAATACTTGGGAAAAGGGTTTGACGTATGCATTCCGTGACCGTCGTAACAAGAAACGTAACTTCCGTGCATTGTGGATCCAGCGTATTAATGCTGCCGCTCGTTTGGAAGGTTTCTCTTACTCTCGTTTGATGGGTGCATTGCACGCTGCCGGTATTGAAATCAACCGTAAGGTGTTGGCCGATTTGGCTGTGAACCATCCGGAAGCTTTCAAGGCTATCGTAGCAAAAGTGAAGTAAGTAATCTCGTACTTCCAAATAGAAAAAGGTCTCTTCATGCAGAAGGGACCTTTTTATTGGTACGCTCGGTCAAAAGCATGTGCTTTTTTTTCGTATTTTCTTTGGTGTATTGATATGAATCTATATCTTTGCAGCAAGAGATAAGACTAATGAGTTAGGCCGCACTGCTTCGATTGGGAAACTCATCAAATTATTTTGAATTCCGAGACATAGCTCTTGTTATCAATGGCGGGCCGCGCCCTTCGGGGTATGCTTCGCACGGCGGATTACAAAGATAGCAAAGCACTCAAATCCTGTCATACGGAGTTTATTCATATCTACAGTGCGGCTTTTTTATAGGAAGAGGGGATCTTGCAAACAGGATTCCCTCTTTTACTTATGTTATTTTGAAATTAAATCCTATGTCCTGTGTGGCTTATTTCTGACTTCTTCGTATATTTACCCGCAGAAAGTAAAACTCATTAAATTTAATGGATATGTTATTGCCAAAACAAACGTACAGAACGCTTGCTGAATGGGTTGCTGCCTGTTCATTGTTGTGTGCCTGTTCATCCCAGGAACCGGCTCGGTTGGATCTGATTCCCAAACCAGTTCAGTGTGAGGTAACAGGTGGTTTCTTCCGGGTAGATAGTGCCGCTATCCTGTCGGCTACTCCGGATGGAAAGGTAGTCTTTTCCCTTGATCCTTCCTCGCCGATGAATCCGGAGGGATATGAACTGGAGGTGTCCGATCAAGGAATTCGCTTGACTGCTGCAACCGAAACAGGTCTTTTCTATGGTAAACAGACCTTACTCCAGTTGATGACTCCCCAAGGTATTCCTCACGTGAAGATTCAGGATGCTCCCCGATTCGCTTATCGAGGCTTGCATTTGGATGTGTCCCGTCATTTCTTCCCGAAAGAGGAGGTGCTGAAATTATTGGATGTGATGTCGTCCTATAAGTTGAATACATTGCATTTGCATTTGGTCGATGGTGGAGGTTGGCGTATTCAGATCGACAAATATCCGAAGCTGACCGAACTGGCTTCACATCGGACTGAATCTGACTGGCTCAAGTGGTGGGACGGTAAGGACCGTAAACATGTCCCTGCTGACACGGAACATGCCTATGGTGGGTATTATACCAAAGAGGATATTCGGGAAATTGTGAATTATGCGACAGAACGTCATATCAACGTGTTACCTGAGATTGAGTTTCCCGGCCATTCCGATGAGGTATTTGTTGCCTATCCGGAGTTATGTTGTGAGGGTAAACCCTATACCAGCAGTGACTTCTGTATTGGTAACGAACAGTCCTTTACCTTTATGGAGGATGTGTTGACTGAGGTGATCGATTTATTCCCCTCTACGTATATTCATGTGGGCGGTGACGAAGCAAGCAAGTCGGCTTGGAAGAAGTGCCCGAAGTGCCAGGCGTTGATGCGGAAAAAGGGTATGACCCATGTGGATGAGTTACAGAGTTACATGATTCATCGGGCTGAAGAGTTCCTGAATTCCAAAGGACGGAAATTGATCGGTTGGGATGAGATTTTGGAAGGAGGCTTGACTCCGGGTGCAACCGTAATGTCCTGGCGCGGAGAGAGCGGTGGTATCAAATCGGCTCGTATGGGGCATGATGTGGTTATGACTCCGGGTAATTATATGTATTTTGATTTCTATCAGGCTGAGCCGAAGACGCAACCGTATGCCATCGGAGGCTATACACCTATCAAGAAGGTGTACAGTTATAATCCGGTGCCAGTGGATTCTCTGACGGCAGATGAGCAGAAACATATTCTGGGTGTACAGGCCAATACATGGACGGAATATATTCCTACATGCGAGCATTTGGAATACATGATGTTCCCCCGTGCATTGGCTGTAGCAGAGATTGGTTGGACACCGCAAGAGGCACGTGACTGGGATGACTTCAAACCGCGTATGAATGCACAGATTCCGGTATTGTTAAAGAAACAGATTCATACCTTCACCTTATCTGACGAGATTGAAGTGACAATGTCTGTAGATACCCTCAAACGTGAGATTGCCGTGATTTTGGATGCGGAAAAGTATCCGGCAGAGATCCATTACACGACAGATGGTACTACGCCAACCGTTTCTTCGGCATTGTATGAAAAGCCGATTGTTGTAAAGGATTCTGCTGACATTCGTGCGGCCATTTTCCGGAACGGTCAACTGCAAGGAATTCCTACTGTAAAGCGAGTGGATTATCACCGGGGTATCAATAAACCGATCCACTATAACAGTCAGTTGTATGATGGTTATTTAGCCGGAGGTACGAATGCGTTGCTGGATGGATATCGGGGCGGACTGACCTATCTGGACGGACGTTGGCAGGGGTATTTGGATGAGTTGGATTGTGTCATTGACATGGGTGAGGTAACTGATCTGCATCAGGTTTCTGCCCGTTTCATGCAGTTGATCGGTCCGGATGTCCATCAACCGAAAGAGGTGGAAGTCTTGTTGTCAGAAGATGGAGAGCAGTTTACCTCAGTCGGGGTACGTCCCTCTACGGTGGATCCGACCAGTCGGGATCTGCTTTTTGAGACATACACCTTTGCAGGGGATTGGAAAGCTCGTTACGTACGCTTGAAGGCTCCGCGTAAAAACAAGGCATTCACCTTCTTGGATGAAATCGTAATTTGGTAAAAACAACAGATTAATTTAATCAAGCATCATGAAAAAACAATGGATCACTCTTTTCTTGTGCGGTAGCTTGTGGGTCGCTGCACAGCAACCCGTAGATTACGTCAATCCTTTTATCGGTACCAGTAACTACGGAACCACTAATCCCGGAGCGGTTTGTCCGCAGGGAATGATGAGTGTGGTGCCTTTCAATGTGATGGGATCAGATTTGAATAAGTTTGATAAGGACGCCCAATGGTGGTCCACTCCCTATTCTTCCGATAACAAGTTCTTTACCGGTTTTGCTCACGGTAGTTTGAGTGGTGTGGGCTGTCCGGATTTAGGCAGTCTGTTGCTGATGCCGACTACGGGAGAACTTAATGTCGATTACAAAGCGTATGGCAGTGAGTATCGTGACGAAGTGGCACGTCCCGGTTATTACTCCACTGTGCTGACGAAATACAATATCCAGGCGGAGGCAACGGCTACGATGCGTACCGGTTTGAGTCGTTTTACCTTTCCGAAGGGAGAAAGCCATTTACTGTTGAACTTAGGGGAAGGATTGACCAATGAGACGGGAGCAACAGTACGGATTGTCAGTGATACGGAAATTGAGGGCAGTAAGTTGTTAGGTACCTTCTGCTATAATCCGCAGGCTGTTTTCCCGGTCTATTTCGTGATGCGGGTAAGTAAGGCTCCCAAGGAGATGGGTTATTGGAAGAAACAAAGATCTATGCAGGGAGTTGAGGCAGAATGGGACATTTACTCCGGTACATATAAGCTGTATAAAGGTTATACCCGTGAAATGAGTGGTGACGATCTGGGTGTCTGGTTTGACTATGAGACGGAGGAACGTGAGTCTATTGAGGTCAAATTGGGCATCTCGTATGTCAGCATTGAGAATGCACGACTCAATTTGGAGCAGGAGATGGGTACTGCTACATTTGATCAAGTACAATCTGCTGCCCGGACACGTTGGAATGAGGATTTGTCTCGGATTCAGGTAGAAGGGGGTACACAGGATGAGAAGACCATTTTCTACACCGGTTTGTATCACTTGCTGATCCATCCGAACATTCTTCAAGATGTCAATGGGGAATATCCGCAAATGGGTAGTTTGCAGGTGGGCAAGACATCGGGTAACCGATATACAGTCTTCTCGCTTTGGGATACCTATCGGAATGTCAGCACTTTGATGACCTTGCTGTATCCGGATCGTCAGTTGGATATTATCCGTACGATGATTGATATGTACAAGGAGAGCGGCTGGTTACCGAAGTGGGAACTGTACGGACGGGAAACGTTTACGATGGAGGGTGATCCCTCGATTCCCTATATTGTAGATGCCTATATGCGGGGTCTGCGTGATTTTGATGTGTCGTTGGCGTATGAGGCTATGCGTAAAGGGGCCACAACTCCGGGTGAATTCAATTTGTTGCGTCCGGATGCCAATGATTATTTCAGTAAAGGATATGTGCCATTACGTGAACAGTTTGACAATTCCGTATCTCATGCATTGGAATACTATATTGCCGACTGGAACTTGGCCAAATTTGCAGAGGCATTGGGCAAAAAAGAGGACGCCAAATTATTCCGTGACCGTTCGATGGGGTATCGTCATTACTATTGTAAGGAATATGGTACGTTACGTCCGATCTTGCCGGATGGTACATTTTACGCTCCGTTCGATCCGAAGCAGGGAGAAAACTTTGAACCAAGCCCAGGTTTCCATGAAGGAAATGCTTGGAATTATACCTTCTATGTGCCGCATGACATCAAAGGACTAGCTAAGCTGATGGGTGGACAGAAAAAGTTTGTGGATCGTTTGCAAATGGTGTTTGACAAAAAGTATTACGATCCCGCCAATGAACCGGATATTGCCTATCCTTATCTCTTCAGCTATTTCAAAGGAGAAGAATGGCGTACACAGAAACTGATCCGTCAGTTGCTGAAGGAGGGGTATCACAATGCTCCGAACGGTGTGCCGGGCAATGAGGATGCCGGTACGATGTCCACATGGGCTATTTTCTCCATGATGGGATTCTATCCTGCTTGTCCGGGGGATGTCAATTATGTGTTGACTTCTCCTACTTTCGACAAGGTAACCATTCAGTTGGATAAGAGATTTTATCCGAAAGGAGAGTTGGTGATTGAAGCGAAACATGCCACTCCAGATGCCATTTACATTCAACAGGTGAAGGCCGATGGTAAAAAAGTGAATGGATATACCCTTTCACATGAACAGTTAGTACAGGCCGGTTTGCTCCAGTTTGATTTGGAAACACGATAAAACAGCATGTCAATATGAAAAAGGAAAAACGTATGAAATGGATCGGAACGATCGTGATGGCCGCTTTGGTAGGTAGCAGTGTGGCACAAACCACGGATGGTGGCTATCCGATCACACCGGTTCCCTTTACATCGGTAAAGGTGACCGACAGTTTTTGGGGACAGCGTTTGAAGGCGAGTCGTGAAGTGACGATCCCCTTGGCATTCAGTAAGTGTGAGGAGACCGGGCGATACGATAACTTTTATAAGGCGGCTCATCCCAATCCAGACTATCAGGTAGGGGGATACTCGTTTGATGATACGGATGTGTATAAGACCATCGAAGGAGCCAGTTACTCCATGCAGACTTATCCTGACAAAAAGCTGGATAAATACATAGATAGTGTGTTGACGGTCGTGGCAGCTGCACAAGAGCCGGATGGTTATCTCTATACCTCCCGTACGATGAATCCGGCTCATCCGCATGAATGGGCCGGTATGGAGCGTTGGGAAAAAGTGGAGGATTTGAGCCACGAGTTTTATAACTTGGGACACATGATAGAGGGTGCTGTGGCGCACTACCAGGCGACAGGTAAACGCAATTTTCTGGATATAGCGATTCGTTATGCCGACTGCGTGGAACAGGCTATTGGTAATCGTCCGGGGCAGATTATCCGTGTGCCGGGACATCAGATCGCAGAAATGGCGTTGTGTAAACTCTATTTGGTGACAGGAAAACAGAAGTATCTGAATTTGGCCAAATTCTTTCTGGATAAGAGGGGATATACCACCCGGACGGATGAATATAGTCAGGCACATAAGCCGGTTGTAGAACAGGATGAGGCTGTGGGCCATGCAGTACGGGCTGCGTATATGTATTCCGGGATGGCCGATGTGGCTGCCTTGACTGGTGACAGTAGCTATGTACAGGCTATTGATCGGATTTGGAGCAATGTGGTAGATAAGAAGCTTTACATTACAGGAGGTATCGGTGCCACCAACAATGGAGAGGCTTTTGGCAAAAACTATGAATTGCCAAACATGTCTGCCTATTGTGAGACGTGTGCCGCTATAGGAAATGTCTATTGGAACTACCGGCTTTTCCTGTTACATGGAGAATCGAAGTATTACGATGTATTGGAGCGCACATTATATAATGGGCTGATTTCAGGTGTTTCATTGGATGGGGGTGCCTTTTTCTATCCCAATCCCTTGGAATCCATCGGACAGCACCAGCGCCAGCCTTGGTTCGGTTGTGCCTGTTGTCCTTCTAATATTTGTCGTTTTATTCCCTCTTTGCCGGGTTATGTGTATGCTGTGCATGACAAAGATGTGTATGTCAATCTGTTCATGAGTAACCACGCTGAGATGCAGGTCAATGGCAAGCGGGTTCAGTTGGAACAAACTACACGCTATCCGTGGAGTGGTGATGTCCAGATTGCCGTTACACCAAAGAGCTCTCAGGAGTTCACGCTTAAGATCCGAATCCCTGGATGGGTACGTGGTGAAGTGGTGCCCAGCCGGCTCTATACCTATGTGGATCGGAAACAGTTGTCGTATCATGTGACTGTCAATGGTACGGAAGTAGAGGCTGATTTGGAGAAAGGGTATCTGCCGATTCGGAGAGTCTGGAAAAAGGGCGATCGGGTAGAAGTTCATTTTGATATGGAACCGCGTGTGGTCAAGGCTTCCACTAAGGTAGAGGCAGATCGGGGACGAGTGGCCATTGAAAAGGGACCGGTAGTCTATTGTGCCGAATGGCCGGATAATGATTTCAGTGTACTAAGTGTCTTGATGAATCAGAAGCCGGAATTGGCCGTGAAGTCCTGTCCGGATGTGTTGTACGGTATTGATCAGATCCAGACCAAAGCCCAGTCGTTGAGTTATGACAAACAGGGACGTTTGTCCACACGGGATGTGATACTGACTTTGATACCTTATTATGCTTGGGCTCACCGTGGCTCGGGTGAGATGGCAGTCTGGTTGCCACAAGAAATGAATGCCACGCGTCCGACAGCACAGCCCACTTTGGCTTCGGAATCCAAGATCTCAGCTTCCCATCAGGTGAAGTCTTTGTCTGCTGTGAAAGATGGTTTGTCTCCCAAGGATGAGAATGATCGGACAGTTCCTTATTACAGTTGGTGGCCTGAAAAAAATTCGACACAATGGATTGTATATGATTTTGCGCAGGTGGCTACGGTTTCCCGCTCTGTCGTCTATTGGTTTGACGATGCCCCTTGGGGAGATTGTCGTGTACCGAAGGGTTGGAAACTGTACTTCAAGGATGAACGTGGAGATTGGCAACCCATTACCCCGCTGTCCGATTACAGTGTGATCAAAGGGGAACCGAATGAGGTCACGTTTGTACCAGTGAAGACTTCAGCCATGAAACTTGAAGTAGAGCTGCCGACAGAGAACTCCTCCGGTATGTTTGAGTGGCAAGTTGAATAAATGGAGCGTGATCATGAAATATCATTTGTTATCTTTATTAACTCTGTTGGGCATCCCATTCTGTGTGAATGGGTATGTCCAAACTATTCATTATTCAGTATCTGCAGATACGTTGAAAAATAAATTACAAGGTGGATCTGTAGATGTTGTAACGCAAGACCGAATGAATAAGGGCCTTGTCATGAATCCTTTGGAGGCTTTGAATGGTCAGGCTGCCGGTGTCAATGTGACAACTGTTGGTTCCAATCCGATGGCTATGTTGAACAGCGTCCGTGTACGGGGAACTACCTCTTTGACAGGTGGCAATGATCCCTTGGTCATTATTGATGGCGTTTCTTCAGATCTGGCCACGTTGAGTAGTATTTATCCTGCAGATATTGAGAGTTTCAACATCCTGAAGAATGTGGCAGAGACTGCATGTTATGGATCACGTGGCGCTTCGGGTGTCATTGAAGTGACAACCAAAAAGGGACAAGGTGGACAGTTTCACATTGCATATGGTGGAAATATGGGTATGCAACGGGTGGCGAAGAATATCAAGATGCTCTTAGCCCAATCCTATGTTGAGACCGCAGCCCGTTTGGGATTGGATTGTAACAACGGTGGGTTTGATACTGATTTTCCGGCTTCCATCACCCGTACAGGATGGGTACAAAGCCATCATTTGGCCTTTAGTGGAGGTACAGAAGCGTCTCATTATCGGGCTTCTCTTGGTTTTATGGATAATCGGACTGTCGTACAGGATAATGGTTATCAGAATTTTGTTGCCAAGTTGGACCTTTCTCAAAAGGCATTTGACGATCGGCTGACGATTGATATGGGTGTGTTCGGTTCTTCACAGACCAATGAGGATATTTTTGACGAACAGAAACTTTTCTATTCAGCTGCTTCTCAGAATCCGACATTCAGTACAGAACAGAATGCAGGCGGAGGTTGGGACAAGAACTCTACAGCTTCTCAGATCAATCCGCCTCAGGCTTTGTTGCGTGAAAAAGATGACACGAAGTTCTTGAATTTTAATTCACATCTTCGTTTGCAGTTCCAATTGACGTCTGATCTGTCATTGTCAGCGTTTGGCTCCTATTCCTATAGTTCACAAGAGAACGCCCAGTTCTGTCCTACCTGGGTTTGGGCACAAGGACAGGCGGCACGCGGTGAACAGAAGAGTGAAGATTGGTTGGGGAATCTGGTGTTGGATTATGGACATACCTGGGGATTACATCGTTTGGATGTCAAAGTGCTGGGTGAATATCAGAAACGGAGGAGTACTGGTTTCTGGACGTTGGTCAAGGGATTTACCAGCAATGAATTTGGGTATCATAATTTAGGTGCCGGGTCTATCCGTCCGTATGGAGGTACGGGCAGTAGTTATGAAGACCCCTCTTTAGGATCTGTCTTGGGAAGCATCAGTTATGCATGGAAGGATCGCTATAAATTGGCTTTCAGTACCCGTAGTGATGGTAGTTCTATGGTAGGGTCAGACCATACATGGGGATTCTTTCCCTCTGTCTCTGCTGAATGGGATGCCAAGGCAGAACGGTTCCTGCAAGAGGTAGATTGGCTGAGCCGTCTTCAGGTTCGGAGCGGTTATGGACAATCCGGTAATTTGGGCGGTATCAGTTCTTATAACTCATTGCGGTTGCTACAGCAAAATGGGGTGGTACCTGTTTTTGACAAGCCGATTGTGACAATGGGTATCATACGGAATGACAATCCTGACCTGAAATGGGAGACCCGAAGTACCTTTAATGTGGGTACTGATTGGGGATTGTTTCACAACCGTGTATTGTTGACTGCTGAGTATTACTATTCCAAGACGACCGATATGCTCTATGAGTATGATGTACCAGTACCTCCTTTTACATTCGACAAGTTGTTGGCCAACATTGGTAGTATGAGTAACAGTGGTTTTGAATTAGGATTGAGTGTGACCCCTTTGCAGACGCAAGAGATGGAGTTGAATATCAATGTCAACATGGCTTGGCAGAAGAATAAACTAATCTCATTGAGTGGTGACTATAATGGTTCCTATATGACGGCTCCTGACATCACGAATATTGGTTCGTTGAATGGTGCCGGGTTCCACGGCGGTAATAATAATATTGTCTATCAGATTGTCGGACAACCGTTGGGTGTCTTTTATCTTCCTCATTGTACAGGATTGACACAGGCAGAGGATGGTAGTTACCGGTATGAACTTGCCGATCTGAATGGTGACGGAACAGTCAGCATAGATGATCAAGGGGATCGCTACATAGCCGGTCAGGCCACCCCGAAGATGACTTTGGGTTCCAACATTGGATTTCGTTATCGGAATGTAGATATATCTGTGCAAATCAATGGTGCCTTTGGACACAAAATTTACAATGGTACCTCTCTTACCTATATGAATATGGCCAGTTTTCCGGACTACAATGTCATGCCTGGGGCACCTGAACAGAACATTAAAGACCAGACTGCTTCAGACTATTGGTTAGAGAAGGGCAATTATCTTAATTTCGATTATTTGACACTCGGGTGGAATATTCCACTGCCACATGTGAAGTACATCAATTCGTTGCGTCTTTCTTGCAGTGTGAATAATTTGGCTACGATTACGGGATATAGCGGGTTGACACCTATGATTAACAGCTATGTGGTTAGCAATACATTGGGTATTGACGACAAACGTTCTTACCCCGTTTATCGTTCCTATTCACTTGGATTCAGTATTCAATTTTAATCAGTGAAAATGAAAACATACAGATTATTATATGCTTTTGTGGGAATGTTGCTGTTTGTTTCCTGTCTGGACGAACATCCTAAGAGCCAGTTAACGGAAGAGGAGGCTTTCGGATCTGTCAATAACCTCTATTTGAACACGGTGGCTACCCTATATAATTACATGGGCAGTACGCAGGAGAGTGAAGGTTTACAGGGAACCTATCGAGGCGTGTATGACTATAATACCTTTACCACAGATGAAGCAATGTTGCCGACACGTGGTGCAGACTGGTTTGACGGCGGCTTTTGGCAAAGTCTCTATTTACATCGTTGGACCTCTTCCGATCCCTCGTTAAACAATACATGGAACTATTTGTATAAGGTTGTAACGCTTTGTAATCGTTCATTGGCACTGATCGAATCATACCAATCTATGCTCTCCATATCTGAAAGACAGTCATTTTTAGCGGAAGTACGAGCTATCCGTGCGCTTTTTTATTATTATTTGCTGGATATGTTTGGGAATGTCCCTCTCTGTCTTTCTGCGGATGACTCTGTCAATGAGATTCATCAAACAAGCCGTAGTGATGTGTATCGTTTTGTGGTTCGTGAGTTGGAAGAGACCGCTCCTCTGTTGGAAAACCAGATGAGTCAATTGGAGGGATCTTTTTATGGACGGATGACACGCCCCGTAGCCTATTTCTTGTTGGCGAAATTGGCGCTGAACGCAGAGGTGTATGCGGATGATGATTGGACAGATGGTCAGCGTCCGGACGGTAAAACGATCTATTTTACGGTAGGTGACCGGCAATTGAATGCATGGGAGGCCACTTTGGCTTATTGTCAGATGATTGAAGAGGCAGGTTATCATTTGGAAGAGGATTATGCAGCCAATTTTGCTGTGAATAATGAGAATTCGATGGAGAACATCTTTGTCATTCCGATGGACAAGACCATTTATCAGAATTGGTTCAAGAATCTTTTCCGATCACGTCACTATAATCACGGAGCTGTTTTGGGCATGGATGCGGAGAACGGGACTTGTGCGACTCGTTCCACTGTACTAACTTTTGGGTATGGTACGGAAGAGGTGGATACACGGTATTGGCTCAATTTCTACAGTGATGATGTGTGGGTTGACCGGGAGATTGTGTATCTGGATAATGGAGAGCCCTTGATTTATGAGCCGTTGGAAGTTCGTTTGGACTTGACAGGTTCACCTTACGAGAAAACAGCAGGTGCTCGTATGAGCAAGTACGAGATTGATAGGACCGCATATAGTGACGGTTGGTTGCAGAACAATGATATAGTCTTGTTTCGTTTTGCTGATGTCTTGTTGATGAAGGCAGAAGCAAAAGTCCGGAATGGTCAATCAGGTGATGAGGAACTGAACCAGATTCGGGCACGAGTGGAAATGCCTGTCCGAAAAGCCACATTGGATACTTTATTGGATGAACGTTTGATGGAACTGATGTGGGAAGGTTGGCGAAGACAAGATCTCATTCGGTTCGGTCGTTTCACCTCTGCCTATGATGAACGGACTCCCTTGCCGGGTGAGGAGACAGGCTATACGATTGTCTTCCCGATTCCGGATAATGCACGTGCACTGAATACAAATTTGTATCAGAATCCAGGTTATTCAGGGGATTGAAAATGAAATGGGATATGGCAGAAAATAAGGTAGGAGTGTGGTTCGCTCCGGATGTCCAGCAGGACTTTTTTGGAGAATTGATACGGATAGCGGCTGGTCTGGACAAGACCGGCTGTTATGCTGTTATGGCGAGATTGTTTCGTTTGGCTGTTGATCAGTGTGTAGCGATGAGCCGTATTCATTTTACCGGTCTCTTTTCGAAGGTGGATTATCTGATCAAGGAGAGGGAAATCGCTTTGCCTCTTGCACGTGACATTCATGACACACGTCACCGTTTACGACAGTATCAGACGTTGGAGAAGGCAGAATTGGAACATTGTTTCCCGTATGATTTGAAGGCGGTTTGTCTTTTTATCTCGGCGATTTATGAGCAGGCTCCTATTCCCAAGGAGTTGTCGGAACGATTCCCGGTTGATGAGATGCCTCGTATGAAACGTCGTTTGGCAGCGGGTCGGTTACGGGTGATTGTCCAGCGATGGGATGATCGTTTTCTGTATGTCACCAGTGAGGAGACGGGAGAGACATTGACCGTTTGCTACCAGTCGGATGATGTTTATCAGTCGGGTGATTGGAGTTATCTGCGTGATTTATTACGGGAAGGGGTACAAATGAATCTGATCAAACCTCGGTTGGAACAGGGTGTCTATTATCCGGAGTTGTTTGTCTATGAACCCGATTTTCTGGTGGATATTTCATCGGTAGCTGCCTGTTTCGAGAGTTATGCCACCTCTCCCTTGATCCATTTGTTGAACAAGATCAAGCCAGTAACCTCTACCGAACCGATCCTCTTGGGTAACTTTGCCGGACAGTTGCTCGATGAGTGTGTACACCATAAGGAGCAATCGTATGGGGAGAGTATCCGATCTTTCTTTCAGCAGCATGCGTTGGATATGGCTGCCTGTACACAGTTGGATGGCTCTTTTCATGTGGAGGCACAAGCCCAACAGCAACATATCCGGCAGGTATTGGATCAGGTATTGACTGTTGATGTGAAGAGTTACAGACGGGAGGAATTGTTGGTCGAACCCTCTTTCTTCTGCGAGATGTTGGGCATACAGGGGCGTATGGATTTGTTGCAGCAGGACTACAATCTCTTGGTCGAACAGAAATCCGGGAAAGGAGGATTTCCTCCCCATCCCGATCCGCAAGTACCCCGTCATCAGGTAAAACACTATGTGCAGTTACTGTTGTATATGGCGTTACTGCATTATCAGTATGGAAAATCGTACAATGCCATTTATCCGTTCCTGCTCTATTCCAAATATGAAAAAGGCTTGCTTCAGGTAGGACCGGCTCCTAAACTATTGTTTGAAGCGATGCGCGTACGGAACGGCATTGCATACGGGGAATTATCTGGCACGGAGCATGGTTTTCGGATTTTGGAACAACTGACGCCAGATCAGCTTTGCCAGCATGGCGCCTCCGGCCCTCTGTGGTCGCGTTACATACGTCCACAACTGGTGGAATTGCTGATGCCCATCCGGATGGCATCTGTTCTGGAACGAGCCTACTATTTCCGCTTCCTGACCTTTATAGAGACAGAGCATGTCCTTTCCAAGATGGGCAACAAGACCAAGGAGAATGGTGGATTTGCCTCCATTTGGAACCATACCTTGGAAGAGAAGATTCAGGCCGGTGATATTTATTATGGGTTGACACTGGATGTTCCTCCCGTTTCTTCTGAAGTGCGGGATTTGACCCTTCACGTGCCGGAGGATCAAGGAATGGATCAAACTAATTTCCGGGTGGGAGATATTGTGGTTCTCTACGCTTATCCGGAAGGAGAGGAGCCGCAGGCAGACAAGACTATGGTATTTCGTGCCTCTTTGGTGGAATTGTCGGACGAACGGATTGTGGTACGGCTGCGTAATCCACAGACAGACCGTCGTGTGTTTATACGTCAGGAGCATGAACGTTGGGCTCTTGAACATGACTTTTTGGATTCTTCTTACAGTGCGCTTTATCGAGGGATGCATACTTTTTTGTTAGCATCCTCTTCTCGCAAGGCTTTGTTACTGAATATCCGTGTGCCACGGATTGATACTCAAAAGCACTTGTTAGGAGCGTATGGGGAATTGAATGAGCTGGTGTTAAGGGCGAAGCAAGCGGAGGAGTGTTTTCTCGTGATTGGTCCTCCGGGAACCGGCAAGACCTCTTTTGCCTTGTTGAATATTTTGCAGGAAGCACTGTTGGAGCCGGCTTCTTCCGTCTTGTTGATGTCTTACACTAATCGGGCGGTCGATGAAATCTGTAGTAAATTGGTAGAACAGGGGATCGATTTTATCCGTCTTGGATCGGAACTGAGTTGCGCGAAGGCGTACCATGAGCACTTGCTGAAAAACCGGGTGAGTGGTTGTAACAAGGTAGCTGAGGTAAGAACACTTATCCAACAGACTCGTGTGATGTGTGGTACCACATCGTCTTTGAATGCTAATCGGCCTCTCCTATCCATGAAGCATTTCACCTTGGCGATTATTGACGAGGCATCCCAAATTTTGGAACCTCACATTGTCGGACTGCTCAGTGCCCGATGTGGTGAGCAAGAGGCCATAGATAAGTTTGTCTTGATCGGTGATCACAAGCAATTGCCTGCGGTGGTACAGCAGACAGAGGAGGAATCACGTGTAAGAGAAACAGAATTGCAAGCCATTGGATTGGAAGATTGTCGCCTTTCTCTCTTTGAGCGTCTATTGAAAAAATATCGTCACAATCCTGCTTTGGTCTATCAGCTCTCTAAGCAGGGACGGATGCATCCGGATATTGCCGCTTTTCCCAATCGCTATTTTTATCAAGAGCAACTCCAAGTGGTTCCCTTGGCCCATCAACGTGAACAGTTGCACATACAGGATCCATGGGATCGTTCATTATCGGCTATGTTGGCTACTCATCGTCTTTTGTTTGTTTCTGCACCTTTACCAGGTGATACTCTTTCGGATAAGGTCAATCCGGTGGAGGCAAATATCATTGCCGCAGTCGTGGAACAGACTTATCGGATGTGGCAGACCGATTTTGATATTGAACGGAGTATCGGGGTCATTGTTCCTTATCGGAATCAGATAGCCACAATTCGTCAGGCCATTGCCAAGATGGGGGTACCGGGGTTGGAACGAATTGCCATTGATACAGTAGAACGATATCAAGGAAGTCAACGGGATCTGATCATTTATGGATTTACTATTCAAAAACGGTATCAGTTGAATTTCCTGTGTAGTCATGTCTTTGAAGAGGAGGGAGATTTTATTGACCGGAAGCTGAATGTAGTGATGACCCGCGCCCGCAAGCGGCTGGTCCTTGTGGGACACACGCCGCTGTTAGCGGAAAGCGGAATCTTTGCCCGCCTGATTCATTTCATTCGTGAACGAGGGGGGCTGTTGACGATAGACGAAGAACGGTAAACGAGTAGGGGGGCAACGGACAGGCAAAATCTGGACTGACAGAGAGTGTCTCTTCCTGTGGCCGGGCTGTTTTGTCTGTCGGTGTACCTTGCAGTACGATCCGTCGAGTTGTCGGTTGTAATGTTTCTATCCCTGTCAGTTGGATCTGTGTGGTGACAGCCACAGGCAACATATTGACCAACTTCACAATGAGGTCTCCAGTCTGTGCATCACGTACGACTGACGAAGCGACACGTAGCTTGACATCCTCACGCTCGCTTTCTATCGTGAGTCGGTTGCCAATGTATTCCGTGCCACTGTGCTGACTGTATAATTGCTGCACATAGTAACCGACCGTGGGTTTTACTTCCCGATTGTTGAAATAGATCAGGTCGGGATTCCATTGCGTATGTCCCTCTTTGGCTAACAGGGGAGCATATGAGCTCATGTGTACCACATCTCCGTTTCTCTCCACGTGTGTGAGGTAGAGAGCTTCCGAAAGGGCCGTCTCTATGTTGTTGGGCCGTCCGGGCAGATGAGAGGCATATTCTCCCAGATAGACTTTCGAGCGGGTACGGTCATAGGAATCGTAGAAATGCTGGTTGTGGAGGAACCAGCCGGGGGTTTGGTAATAATGTTCATCCACAATAGGAATTTGCAACTGATCAGCCAATTTCCATCCTGCCTCATAGTCACTGCCCTCGTTGAAGGGACCTACGGTGCCGATCACCGTGATGTCCGGATAGGCAGTGCGTATGGCATTGTAGATCATTGTGAACCGCTCAGTAAACACCTCTGAAATCAGATCTTCATTACCAATACCTATATATTTCAGATGGAACGGTTCCGGATGTCCGGCCTCTGCCCGTCGTTTGGCCCATTCCGATGTGGTCGGATCCCCATTGGCGTACTCAATCAAGTCCAGTATATCCTGGATGTATTCCTCCATGTCGCAAAGGGGAATCCCTCCTTGTTGCCCGGCTCCTCCATCACTGGAATTCTGACAGGGAACACCGGCGGCCAGAACGGGTACAGGTTCTGCACCGATGTCTTCGCAGAATTGGAAATATTCAAAATATCCCAATCCCATACTTTGATGGTAGTTCCACAGATTGCGCATCGGTTTACGGCTTTCTAACGGACCAATGGTCTGTTTCCAGCGATAGATGTTGTCGAGGCCATCACCATGTGCCACGCATCCACCTGGAAAACGGACAAAGCGTGGATGTAAATCGGCCAAAGTCTGTGCCAGGTCGGCACGCAATCCATTCTTCCGTCTTTTGAAGGTGTTTCGAGGAAATAGGGAAATCATATCAAGTGCATAGGTAACGGCATCTTCTGGAATGAGATAGAGGAGTGCATTCTCTGCATCGGCTGTGGCGGTCAGTTCTGTCTGTAGCTGTTTCCAGACTTTGCCGGTCAAAGTCAAACGGCTTTCGCCGATTGTCTGTCCGTCTGCTGTCATGAGGCAGACACGCAGTGTGCCTTTTTTCCCTTTGCGGAGACAGCCAAACAACGAGAAGTCATAATGCTCTCCCTTTTTGACACAAATTCCATCGTAACCGACATTTACGATTGCACTTTTGGCCGGTTCAAGGACTTGCCAACACGCATAGTGGGGATTATTCGGATGAAGGGGCTGCACCGAGTCTATGATCAAACTATTTTCTGCTAGGCTGGTTCCTTTCAATGGACGTAATTCCCATGCATATAAAGAATGCCAGTCCGGATCTTGTCCCTGTTTGTCGCGGGGAGTATATTCGAAATCGCGATTCTGGATCAGTTCAGCATACAGCCCTCCGTCTGCTGCATAGTTGATGTCTTCAAAAAAGATTCCCATCAATTCAGGACTAATGGCCTTGGCATCTGACGGCCGAATCCGTAGCGTGGCTTGTATAGGGGCCAAACCAACGAAGCGGATCGAGTCTTGCTCACATCGTTCGCTGAACAACTGCTGGCGGAAGGCTTCCTGTGCTGCATGTTGTTGTAGTTGTTCCAGAGTAGCTAAAGGAACT
Organism: Parabacteroides sp.; assembly: GCA_051870655.1. GTDB lineage: Bacteria > Bacteroidota > Bacteroidia > Bacteroidales > Tannerellaceae > Parabacteroides. Next base: position 23,471 of record JBJECC010000239.1, read on the forward strand.
GAGCGTATATTCCCTTTCACAAGTGTTCCTTCCAATTCGATCGGTTCTGCCGGTGCGGTATAGGGATAGGCTGGGAATCGGTTGCTCTGCTCCCCCTGCGGATAATAGCTTTGCGGTGTCCAGTGAATCAAATCTTCGGAGGTGGTATGAGCCAATACATTATCTCGTTCGTTGACTTGCCAATAGGCATGCCAAGTACCGGTTTCATCTTGACAGATTTGCGGGTGATACATTCGCTTCTCGTTACCCCAGTTGCCGTAATCACTGTAAAGATAGATGGAACCGTTTCCTACATTTTTCCAATGATGTCGGTCACTACTCCAAGCAAATTGCAAGCCGCCTCTGTTTTTCGAGTCCGATTGCGACCATGCACAAAGATAGACGGAGTCAGGTGCGAATGTGACCAGACCTCCACCGTTCTCCGGAATAGACAGTTGGATGTGGCCGGAGGAATCCAATGTGTGTGTATGCGCCTCAATTTCTCCGGTGTGATCCATGTAATATGTCACAGTCTGATGGGCCAATGAGGGGAATGACAAAGCTATATGGCGTGTTTCCTTTTCCGCATTGATAGCCGCAATATACCATTGTTCTCCTTTTCTCCGGGCGAGTACACAATATTTACCGGGATACCCCTCCAAAAAGCGGGTCTCATCCCAGGTGGTCGGTACTTTTCGCAAAAAATCCAGACAGATTGGATTGGCCTCTGTCAGATTATTGGGAGCCAATGCAAAGTTTTGGATCGGATTCTGAAACAGAACAGCCAGAGACAATTGGAAAAGATCAGAGGTGCGCCGGATTGTCCCTCCGTCATTGGTTCGATTGAGCCGTTTATTCAGGAATACGCCTCCAAACTCCATGCAACCGACCGTGTTACGGATGAAAGGATGGAGACAAGCGTTTTGTGCTTCCAGGTCGTCAAAGTGCTGGTTGAACACCAGATTTTCGGATGCCAGCACCGCCTCACTACCTACGTAATTCGGATACATCTTTTCCCAGCCACGAGGCAACGTGCAACCGTGAAAAACAACCATTAATCCCGCCTCGTTGGCATCGGATAAAATATCTTCATAGAGTTTAATAGTTTCTTGTTTGTCACCGGCAAAGAAGTCCACTTTAATACCTTTGACACCGATCTTACGGAGCCAGGCCATTTCCCGTTTACGGGCTGGAGCGGAATTCATGCACTGTTTGGGTCCTTGCGGTGCATCGCTCCAGTGTCCGTTGGAGTTATACCACAAAAAGAGATGGACTCCTTTCGATTGGGCATATGCCGAAAGCTCTTCGATCCGTCCACGCCCAATCCGGGTATCCCACCAGTTATCTACTAACGTGTATTCAAATCCCATGGTAGCCGCCAGATCAATGAACTTTACTTGGTCCTCGTAGTTGATGCTGCCGTCTTGCCAAAGAATCCAGCTCCAGGTGGAGCGGCCATATTGATAGTCCACCGAAGGAGCATAGCGTGGAGTGACGACGTCGAAGGGGATCGTTGTCTCCACAATCGGACGCAGATTGTCTCCGACAGTCAATGTACGCCAAGGGGTCGTGCCGGGTAAAGGGATGGAAGCCGTTGCACTGCCTACACCGTTGTTTTCTCCCGGATGGGGAAAGGCTATGGTGTAAAGTCCATCTCGGGTCCCGTCGCTTAAATGGGATCCACAATAATCTCCGTCCACACCGGTCTCAGAAATAAGGACCCAATGCCCAGACCCTATATGGAACAGACAGGGGAATGTGTAGCCCAGTCCCTCCTTGGAGGGTGTACCGATAGGCTCATCCGGTGTATATTCTTCTTCGTAGCTGGGCTTTGTTCGTTCCCATCCGCTCATTGGAGAGGCTTGTGGGCAGAGAAAAGTCGTTGTCTGTCTGGGAAAGTCGAAACCGGTTGCTTCCTGTGTGACTACGCAACAGGCGGTTGACTGTGTCTGGGGCAACTTGTAGCGGAAAGCGATGTCGTGGTCGCTGACACGGAAGTTGATTTCCAATGGTTTGCCATCTCCGTTGGTGAGCCGGCACGTCAGTTCGTTGGCTACGTAATGTATCTTCGACTGCTTGATTCGGTCAAGCCGATAGGTCTGGTCAATTCTTGCTGATGAATCGTTTTGCCAGGTCATGTTCCGATCGAAAAAACCTATGGATGTCTCCAACCCTAAGGGTGACTTTTCCAAAATAGTCGTTTCGTCGTATGAGACGGTGTAACAGGGTTTCCCTTTTTCCACATAGACCGCGACTTGCAGCCGGTTGTCGGGACTCTTCACCGTGGCCTGTTGTCCCCACAAAGGGGTTATCCAACCGGCCAACACCAGGATTCTGAGGATCTTTTTCATGCGTTTGATATATTTTGTTGCTTTTTGCAAAGATAAAGTTTCTAACCTTTATCTTCCGGTATAAGAATAAAGTTTTTTACCTTTGTCTTCCAATAAATGATTGACACATGACACCATTCTTGTCGCAAGTTGCACATCTGTTTTAT
>JBJECC010000240.1:0-5348 GCA_051870655.1 Parabacteroides sp.
TTGGGTTTGGCCTGGGCCAGTTTGAGCGTGGCTGCCCAACAGAGTTTCCCGACCTCCCAGAAAGAGGATAAGGAACATATTATGAGCGAGGCGTACTGGAAGATCTGGAATCCGAAGGTGCAGAAACAGATTGATCAGGACATCGAAAAGTACCGCAAGGCGAATGGTGTCATCTATTTGGATAATGCCGCAGCGGGCACTCCGGTACAGGTCAAGCAGGTGAGCCACGATTTCGTGTTCGGCGCACACATGTTCAACTTCAACCAGTTGGGTTCGCCGGCGGCCAACCAGAAGTACAAGGAGCTGTATGGCACCCTCTTCAACCGGGCTACGGTGGCCTTCTACTGGGAACCCTTCGAGATGCAGCCGAACCGTCCCCGTTTCCGCGAGGAGTATTGGGACCGGGAAGAGTACTGGAACCAGCAAAGTGATCCGAAGCACCAGCCGCACTGGCGTCGTCCGGCTCCGGATCCCTGTATCGAATATTGCGAAAGCCATGGCGTGCCGGTACATGGCCATCCTTTGACCTGGGGCAGCCGCCGTTGGCACCATCCGAACTGGATTGTCGATCAGCTGCTGACCGACGAGGAGCGGGAGACCTTGAAGCAGTATGTAGAGGAATATGCTGACGAGAAGAACTTCATGAATGGCGACAAGATGACCCCGGCGTTTGAGAAGGCCACCTTGGCCGAACTGGAGGCGAAGTTGCCGGAGTTGGGTCCCAAATTGCAAAAGCTGATTGACAAGCGCATCACCGAGATCGTCAAGTATTACGGAGACCGCGTGAGCAGCTGGGATGTGGTGAACGAGAGTGCCCAGGACTATGCGAAAGGGGCGATGGTGCCGGGTTCGAAACTCTGCAAGAGCAACTACGGTTTCATGCCGGGCGACTATACCTTCAAGGCTTTCCAGACGACGGCGGGCTTAGTCTCTGAGAATGCCCTGATGAACATCAACGACTATTGGGGAGGGCCGGAATATGCCGAACAGATCAAGGACCTGCTGAAGCGCGGAGCCCGCATTGATGTGGCCGGTTCGCAGATGCACCTGTTTGACCCACAACAGTGTCTGGACATTGCTGCCGGCAAGGAGATCCAGACACCGGATCAGATCTGGAAACTGATGAATAGTCTGGCCGAGACCGGACTGCCGATCCACCTGAGCGAGATCACGATTACCTCACCGGGTACAGACACGAAAGGCCAGCAGATCCAGGCGGTGATCGCGCAGAACCTCTATCGCCTCTGGTTCAGCTGCAAGAACATGATGGGTATCACGTGGTGGAATGTGGTGGATGACTGCGGAGCACCGGGCGAACCTTCTGTATCGGGCCTCTTCTTCCGGGATATGAGTCCGAAACTCTCTTACTATGCTTTGGAGAACCTGATCAACCATGCGTGGAAGACCGAGACCAGCGTCAAGACCGGAAAGAACGGCGAAGTGAAGTTCCGCGGTTTCCGGGGCAATTACGAGATTACCTATACCGACAAGGCAGGTAATGAACGAACAATCATGTACCATTTAAAATAAACAACAAGTTATGAAGATTGTAGATATGCGTGTACGTTGCGTAGCCATTCCGATGAACTGTATGCTGCGCCATAACACAGGAGTGCATCCGGGTTATCTGTTGCGAACTGTGTTGGAACTGATCACCGACGAGGGAATCATCGGGTTGGGCGAAGTGGGAGGAGGAGACTCCAGAGCCGCCCTCTTGAAACTGAAACCCCGTATTCTGGGCATGAATCCGATGGATTTGGAAGCCATCAAGATGAAGGTATTGAGAAGCATCTATTATATTTCAAATTCCCGTCTGTACGGTGCTATCGAAATGGCCTGCCTGGATATCATGGGCAAGGCGTTCAATGTGCCGGTACACCAGTTGCTGGGCGGCAAGCTGCGTGACTCGATTCCAATGATTGCCTATCTCTTCTGGCGGTATGACCGTCCGGGCGGTGGCCATGACAAAACAGCCGAGGATATGGCAGACTTCTGTGTCGAGCTGCATGAGACGTTGGGCGTGCAGGCCATGAAGCTGAAAGCGGGTGTGATGGATCCGATGGAGGAGGTGCGCGTGCTGCAGCTCTGCCGTCAGAAGCTGGGCGACGATTTCGGCCTGCGCATTGACCCGAACGGTGTCTGGAGCGTGGCGACAGCCATCAAGGCGGGACACCGGATGGAAGAGTTGGAACCGCAGTATTTCGAGGATCCCTCCTGGGGTATTGAGGGTATGAAGGCCGTTCATGATCAGGTTCGCATTCCGTTGGCTACAAACATGTATCCGAATAAGTTCGATGATCTGGGTCCGTCGATTCACATGCGTTCGATCGACATCATCCTGACAGATTTGCACTACTGGGAAGGACCGCGTGGTGTGAAGGATTTGGCAGCTGTCTGCCGTACCTTCAATTTAGGTGTGGCCATGCACTCCGGTGCTGAATTCGGTATCGAGTTGGCTGCCATGTTGCACACGGCTTCCACCATTCCGCAGATGAACATGCCGGGTGATGCGCACTACCATTACTTGGAGGATGATATTATTCAGGGCGGCAAGATGCAGTATGTCGATGGTGCTATCAAGGTACCGGACGGACCGGGCTTAGGTGTGGCGCTGGATGAGGAAAAAATGGAAAAGTATGAACGTTACTACGAGGAGAAGGGCGATTACTATGCCCGCTTCCATCAGGATCCCTATCGTCCGAACTGGTATCCGATCGTAGGAGGAATTTAAGGTTGCATAAGATGGGTGTTCAACATCTTTTTAATGTGAATGGAAAGACTGCTTTAGTCACTGGAGCGAGCCAAGGCATTGGCCGTTCCGTGGCTTTGGCCTTAGCCGAGCATGGGGCGAATGTGGTGATCAACTACCGTAGCAACCGCGCTTTGGCCGAGCAGGTACAAGCTGAGATACAGGCCATGGGCGTGCAGGCTTGGCTGTGGGAATATGATTTGTTGTCGGACTCGATTACGGTCGATTTCAATCGGTTGCGGGATGAGTTGGGCTTCCAGATCGACATCTTGGTGCTGAATGCTTCCATCCAGATCCGTAAACCGTGGAATGAGGTCACAATTGAAGAGTTCGATGCCCAGATGCGGGTGAATGTGCGTGCCTCGTTGGAATTGATCCAGTGTTGTGTCCCTCACATGGAGGAACAGCATTGGGGACGTATTGTCACCTTAGGATCGGTGCAGCAGGCCCGTCCGAGCCGGCAGATGATTGTATATGCGGCCTCAAAAGCGGCCCAGATGAATATGGTGACCAACTTGGCTTGGCTGTTGGGTAGTAAAGGCATTACGGTGAATAACTTGGCTCCGGGTGTTATCGGTACGGTCCGTAACCAGGAGGTTTTGGCCAATCCGGCTTTCAAGACTAACATTGAGAAGCACATTCCGTTGGGCTATATCGGTGAACCGAATGATTTGGCTTCGACGGCTTTGTTGTTGTGCAGTGATGCCGGTCGGTATATTTCAGGAGCTGATATTTTTGTGGATGGTGGCATGCGTTTGCCGGAGTAATATATATATAATGTATAAAAGGAAACGATTATGAGTGTAGATCAATACAAGAAAGAGGTCGGTATGATGAACCTCGAAAAACTGATAGAGGAGCGGGAATATGTTTCAGACAAACCCTTCCCCATTCCTGACAAGGAGTTGCTGGCCCGTTTCGAACAGCTCTATACGGGTGCCATCAATGATGTGATGCGTGAGTTCTGCCTGTTGCAGCAGGCCTTGCCGGGTCGCATCAAGCCGTTGCGTGAATATCAGTCAGTAGCTGGTTTCGCCTTTACGGTGAAGAGTTCGCCGAATGTCAAGATCCGGGGCGAGATGGAGTTCCGCACACAGATGCTGGACGAGATGAAAGAGGACAACTTCGTGGTGTGGGACACCAGCCGCGACCAGAACGCTACCTTGTGGGGAGGCGTGATGACGGCCACTGCCAAGGGCAAGAAGCTGAAGGCGGCCTGCATCGATGGTGGCATCCGGGATACCCATCAGATTCTGGCAGCCGACTTCCCGGTCTTCTATGAATATCGCATCTCCAACGGCAGTCTGGGCCGTTGCCTGATCACCCACTATCAGATCCCGATCAAGATCGGAGACGTGGTGATCCGTCCGGGTGACGTGGTGGTCGGTGACATCGACGGGGTGTTGGTGGTGCCGCGCGACATTGCCTACGAGGTTCTGCTGCGTGCCGAGGAGATCAAGGAGAACGAAAAGAAGATCTTCGGTTGGGTGAAAGAGGGAGATTCCATTCAGGAGATCACCCGCAAGGGCGGTTATTTCTGATGTACGGCTTCTGTCATCCATGAACTTCTTTTCATCATAATTACACATTTAGAAGCTGTTTAAATTAACCAGCATACTTGAGGGTTGTAGGTGCAGGGTGAGCAGGCTACAGTTACGAGGCTGTGTCGTAATTGAGGTTTACGGCGCAGCTTCTTTTTTTATCGACTTGGTTTGTCGATATTCTTCAGGCGGCTAAGTTTTCATGGTTTTTAAGAAATATCTGATTCTCAAGCGACAGAATCAGGCATATTTGTATATACATGCCAAAATTGGGTGTGTTTTCCCCGTTCAGGCCCTGTTTTGCCATCTTTGAGCAGAGTTTCTTTATGTTGAAGGCTATGGCGAAGAAGGCAAAGTCCATTGTGACCTTGTCTTTGCCGAAGTGCCTGAACCGGCGGTATGCCATATTGAACTTCATCTGGCCAAATACGGCTTCGGGCTCGATGCATCGCCGGCCTCTGTGCTTGATCCCTTCTTCCGATGTCAGCAGCTCCTGGGTTTTCCGCTTGTATTCGTTGAGTCGGTCCGGATGCGAGTGCGTCTTTAAGCTCCCCGATAAGCGAGGTAAGCGCCTCCGCGGTGAACTCTACCGGCTCGGCCGATTCCGCAGCCTTGTCCTGCGCTATGGCTTCGTCCACCTGCTGAAGCAATATGCGTATCTTTTCCTGCAGCTTTGCCCGGTTCTTCTCCACTGTCTTTCTCCATACGAAGGTGTACTTGTTGGCCTTTGACTCTATCTTGGTGCCGTCGATATACTCCACGTCAAGCGAGATGTATCCGCGCTCGGCCAACAGCAGCACCATCTGGGTGAAGATGCTGTTTATCTCGCTCTTCACGCGGTTGCGGAAGCGGTTGATGGTCACGAAGTCGGGACGTTCCTGGGCTGCCAGCCAAATGTAATGGATGTCGCGCTGAACCTGCCGCTCTATCTTGCGGCACGAAAAGTTACAAAAACTTTTTGACATGACAAAGCCCCGGCTTGTGAAAGTCAGGGCTTTGTTTCAGTACGCTCGGCATGAGCATTGTCTAACGGGTGCAAGTCCCCAAGCCACCCTAAT
>JBJECC010000241.1:0-5321 GCA_051870655.1 Parabacteroides sp.
TGGTCTAACAGACCGACCGGCTAATCATGCCCGTATCATAGGTGAGTAGTTACTTTTTTTGAGTCCTTTGTTAAAAATGTTCAAGTAAGAAGGGTTCCAGGTTTACTATTTCTTTATTACGAGTAGCTATCAGCAAATCTTGACTATATTTGCAACTTGGAAAAAATATCATAGAATACATGGATCAAACGAAAGATTTAGTAAAAACGATTGTAGAAGGGTTACAAGAAAAGAAAGGAAAGAACATTGTAACGGTTGATTTGCGTAATCAGCCGGGAGCGATTTGTGAATACATGGTGATTTGCGATGGTAACACACCGACGCAGGTTTCTTCGCTATCCGATTCTGTATGGGACTTTGCCCATCGTCATGCTGGAGAGAAGCCTCTTTCAATCGATGGAACGCAGGGGGCACAATGGATCGGGATGGATTATGGTACAGTCCTTGTACATATCTTTTTACCCGAACGGCGCGTTTTCTACAATTTGGAGAATTTGTGGGCTGATTCGAAAGTAACCCGGATTCCGGATTTGGATTGATGCCTAATTTATCAAGTATATTATGGAAAATAACAACGAATTTTCTAACAAGCCATCTAAAAATAACAAGCCGCGTGTGTTCCGGTTCAATTTGTATTGGATGTATGGCATGATATTCATGATGCTGGTCGTTTTGTATATGACAAATGACTCCATAGGGACAAAGGAATTGGGCTGGACAGAGTTTCAGAAACTGGCACAGGAAAATGTTTTTGAAAAGATGGTGGTCTATAACCGGAAGAATCTGGTGGAGGCGACTGTAAAACCGGACAAAAGTACGGTGGTATTCCGTCCGGGTGAGTTGACAGGGACAGTGCCTATGGTGTTGGTGAAGATCCCGTCAGCTGACAAGTTCTCTGATTTTTATGACAAGATTGTCGAACAGTATCAGATAGACACGGCTGTGCGGTTCGAAGAGAGCGATGATATGTTGTGGAATTTTTTGGTCTCTTTTGGGCCGATCATCCTATTGGTGGTCGTCTGGATTTTCTTGATGCGTCGTATGGGTGGTGGAGCTGGTCCTGGCCCGGGTAGTGTTTTCAATGTAGGGCGTGCCAAGGCGCAATTGTTTGACAAAGAGAATGGCCAGCGTGTCACTTTTAAGGATGTGGCCGGATTGGCAGGGGCAAAGCAGGAGGTGGAAGAGATTGTCTCTTTCCTGAAAAATCCGCAGAAATATACAGAGCTGGGAGGAAAAATACCTAAGGGAGCTTTGCTTGTAGGTCCTCCAGGTACAGGCAAGACCTTGCTGGCCAAAGCTGTGGCAGGAGAGGCGGATGTTCCTTTTTTCTCACTTTCAGGATCAGACTTTGTGGAAATGTTTGTCGGTGTCGGAGCTTCTCGTGTACGAGACTTATTCCGTCAGGCTAAAGAAAAATCACCTTGTATCGTCTTTATCGATGAGATTGATGCAGTAGGTCGGGCACGTGGTAAGAATGTCAATATGACCAGCAATGATGAACGGGAGAATACATTGAACCAGTTGTTGACTGAAATGGATGGATTCGGTTCTAATAGTGGCGTAATCATTTTGGCTGCCACAAACCGTGCGGATATTTTGGATAAGGCTCTGTTGCGTGCCGGACGTTTTGACCGACAAATCTATGTGGAATTGCCTGATCTGAATGAACGTAAAGAGATTTTTGGTGTTCACCTGCGCCCTATCAAGATTGACGGGAGTGTGGACACAGAGTTCTTGGCTCGACAGACTCCCGGTTTTTCCGGTGCCGATATTGCTAATGTATGTAATGAAGCTGCATTGATTGCCGCCCGCAATGGTAAACAGTTCGTGCAAAAGGATGATTTCATGAATGCAGTGGATCGGATTGTCGGAGGTTTGGAACGTCGGACAAAAATCACTACAGCCGAGGAGCGTCGGAGCATCGCCAATCATGAGGCGGGTCATGCAACCTTGAGCTGGTTTTTGGAACATGCGAATCCGTTGGTAAAAGTGACCATCGTGCCACGTGGCAAGGCTTTGGGAGCTGCTTGGTATTTACCCGAAGAGCGTCAGATCACCACTCGTGAACAGTTGTTGGATGAGATGTGCGCTACATTGGGTGGGCGTGCTGCTGAAGAACTGTTTATCGGTAGTGTTTCGACTGGTGCTTCCAATGATTTGGAGCGCGTGACGAAACAGGCCTATGCGATGGTGGTTTATTTCGGTATGAGTGACAAGTTACCTAACTTGAACTATTATGACTCGACGGGACAGGATTGGGGTTTCACCAAGCCGTATAGCGAGGAGACAGCTCGTTTGATAGACGAAGAGGTACAGCAGATTATCACCGGACAGTATGAACGGGCCAAGCAGATCTTGATGGATCATGCGACCGGCCATAATCAGTTGGCAAAGGTTCTTTTGGAACGTGAGGTGATCTATTCTGAGGATGTGGAACATATTTTTGGCAAACGTCCGTGGGCTTCCCGTTCGGAAGAGATATTGGGAGCGCATGAAGAGGAGGCAAATAAGGTGACGGAAGATCCAAAAGAATGATTCTATAATCTTTTTAGGCAAATTGTAAATATCAATTGGAAATAAATAGCTACTTTTGTGCTCTAAAACATAATTTGTAAACGAAGATGGCTGATACAAAACGAATGAAACGTGCTTTGGTCTCTGTGTATCACAAAGACGGGCTGGATGAGATTTTGAGAAAATTACATAGTGAAGGTGTTAGCTTTGTGTCTACAGGGGGAACACAAAGTTTTATCGAATCTTTGGGTTTGCCGTGTGATGCAGTGGAAGAGCTGACATCCTATCCTTCTATTTTGGGTGGTCGTGTCAAGACTTTACATCCCAAGGTGTTTGGTGGAATTTTAACTCGTCGGGAAAATGAGGGTGACCAAAAGCAGTTGGCCGAATATGAAATTCCGGAGATTGATCTGGTGATTGTGGATCTTTATCCGTTTGAGGAAACTGTGGCTTCCGGAGCGGAGGAGCAAGCTATTATTGAGAAAATTGATATAGGTGGTATCTCGTTGATTCGTGCAGCTGCCAAGAACTTTAAAGATGTGGTGATTGTCGCATCGAAAGCACAATATAAACCTCTGTTGGATCTGTTGAACGAAAAGGGAGCAGAGACCACGTTGGCTGATCGTAAATGGTTTGCCAAAGAGGCATTTGCTGTTTCATCTGGCTATGATTCGGCAATCTTTAATTATTTTGATGATCGTCAGGGTTCACACTTCCGTGTTGCCGTAGATGAACCGATGCATTTGCGTTACGGAGAGAATCCGCATCAGTCGGGTAAGTTCTATGGCCGATTCCATGAAATGTTTGATCAGGTACATGGCAAGGAGATTTCTTACAACAATTTGTTGGATATTGATGCTGCTGTCAATCTGATTGATGAGTTTGACGAGTTGACATTTGCCATCTTGAAACACAACAATGCTTGTGGTATCGCTTCTCGTGCCAATGTGTTAGAGGCTTGGAAAGATGCTTTGGCAGGTGATCCTGTTTCTGCTTTCGGCGGTATTCTGATTACTAATACGGTTATCACGAAAGAGGTTGCAGAAGAGATCAACAAGATTTTCTTTGAAGTGATTATTGCTCCGGAATATGATGCAGAGGCATTGGCCATTCTTGAACAGAAGAAGAATCGTATTATCCTGATACGGAAAGAGTGCAAGACTTGTCCGATGCAGTACCGTTCTTTGTTGAATGGTGTCTTGATGCAGCATAAAGACTTGAGCATTCAAGGAGAGGCTGATTTGGAACCAATGTCTGAGAAGAGTCCGACCGCTACAGAGGTGGAAGACCTGTTGTTTGCCAACAAGATCGTGAAGAACAGCAAGTCCAACGCTATTACTTTGGTGAAGAACAAGCAACTTTGTGCCAGTGGGGTAGGCCAGACTTCTCGTGTGGATGCGTTGAAGCAGGCTATTGCAAAGGCTAAATCATTCAACTTTGATCTGAATGGAGCAGTGATGGCATCAGATGCTTTCTTCCCCTTCCCTGATTGTGTGGAGATTGCAGATAAAGCAGGCATTACTGCTGTGATTCAGCCGGGTGGCTCAATCAAGGATGAACTCTCTGTGGCTTATTGTAACGAACATGGAATTGCTATGGTCAAAACAGGTGTTCGTCACTTTAAACATTAAAAAACTGAATATATAATTTAGATGGGATTATTTTCTTTTACACAGGAAGTCGCGATGGATTTGGGAACTGCCAATACCATCGTTGTCTGCAACGGTAAGATGGTTGTGGATGAGCCTTCTGTTGTGGCGTTGGACCGGCGTACAGACAAAGTGCTGGCAATCGGAAAGACTGCTCGCGAGATGCACGGAAAGACGCATGAGAACATTCGCACCATTCGCCCTTTGCGAGAAGGCGTGATCGCTGATTTCTACGCGGCTGAGCAGATGATTCGGGGATTGATCAAAATGGCGAATACAAAAAGTCGTTGGTTCTCCCCATCGCTGCGTATGGTGATCGGTATTCCTTCGGGAAGTACAGAAGTAGAGATCCGTGCTGTCCGTGATTCTGCGGAGCACGCTGGTGGACGTGATGTTTACATGATCTTCGAGCCGATGGCTGCAGCTTTAGGAATCGGTATTGATGTGTTGGCTCCGGAAGGAAACATGATTGTCGATATTGGAGGCGGAACGACTGAAATTGCTGTAATTTCATTGGGAGGAATTGTTTCCAACAAATCCATACGTATTGCAGGGGATGACTTGACAGCTGATATTATGGAATATATGCGTCGTCAGCACAATGTGCGTGTCGGTGAACGGACAGCTGAACAGATTAAAATAAATGTAGGATCTGCACTGACTACTTTGGAAAATCCACCTGAGGATTTCATTGTGCACGGTCCCAATCAGATGACTGCATTACCCATGGAGGTGCCGGTTTCTTATCAGGAGGTGGCACATTGTCTTGACAAGACTATTTCGAAGATGGAGGCTGCTATTTTGAGTGCGTTGGAAAATACGCCGCCTGAGTTGTATGCTGATATTGTCCGTAATGGAATTTATTTGACAGGTGGGGGCGCATTGATGCGCGGATTGGACAAACGGTTGGGAGATAAGATGAACATTACGTTCCATGTCTCTGATGATCCACTTCATGCTGTAGCCAAAGGAACTGGTGTAGCACTGAAGAATATTGACAAATTTAATTTCTTAATCAGATAAAATTTGATGGAAGCGTTAAGTTAAGAGTTGGGAGTCGCCTGACGGCTCCCGATTCTTAATTTGTTTTTTTGCCGTTATGCGTAAATTGCTCGATTTTCTGGTTCGAAAACGTTATTGGTTTCTGTTTTTGTTGCA
>JBJECC010000242.1:0-5318 GCA_051870655.1 Parabacteroides sp.
CTGTTGCCGGTGCATCTGTCGTAGTCAAAGGAACTACAAATGGAACAATTACCGACATGGACGGTAATTTCACGTTGGAGGGGATTAAGAAAGGGGATATCATCCAGATCTCTTTCATCGGTTATGCCACTCAGGACATTACTTACAACGGTGAGCCTTCTCTCGCAGTCAAATTGGCAGAAGACACCCAGAAATTGGATGAAGTCGTCGTGACCGCCTTAGGTATGAAACGTGCCACGAAAGCCCTGGGTTACGCTGTAACAGAAATGAAGGGTGAAGATCTGAACACAAATGTAGTAAACCCGGTATCCGCCTTGCAAGGTAAGGTGGCCGGTGTGGAAATCTCCTCAGGTGATGGTGGTCTGTTCGGTTCTTCAAAGATCTTGATCCGTGGTGCCTCTACATTGGGCAACAACAACCAGCCGATCTATGTAGTCGATGGTGTAATCTTGGATAATGATACAAAGAATGGTGATGCAGACTGGAGTACCAGTGATACCGACTGGGGTAATGAGTTGAAGAACTTGAACCCGGATGATTTCGAGTCTGTATCTGTCTTGAAGGGTGCAGCTGCCACAGCTTTGTACGGTTCGCGTGGTTTGAACGGTGCAGTCGTGATTACCACCAAGAGCGGTAAAGGAAAACAGGGTTTAGGCATTAACTTCAGCCAGACATTCGGTATCGATCACGTCTATGGTGGTCCGAGTTTCCAGAATGTCCGTGGTGATGGTTATATGTCAGGCTACAACTACTATAAATCTTCAAACAACATGCAAGACACCAATTCATTCTATCTGAATGCAAATGGCGATCGTTCTGTTGCTTGGGGTGGTGGAGTTTCTTATGGTCCGAGATTCGACGGACAGCCGATTGAATTCTATGATTATTCGATGGTGCCCTACACGGCGTATGAGAACAACTTCACGGATGCATTTGACAATGGCTTCAACTCGAATACCAATATCTCTGTCCAAGGCTCCAATGAGAAGACATCGTTCTATACATCATTGTCTTACAAATATGCGGACGGTACCACACCGAACAACCAGTTCCAGCGTATCAGCATGTTGGCCAAAGCGTCTCATAAGATCACGAATGCAGTTGAATTGGAGGCCGGTATCTCATTCGCCAACTCTACACCGAAACAGGGTGGTGAAACCAACTTCGGAGAGCGTTTCATTGATGGTACATTCAGCCGTATGTATGACACACAGTACTGGAGAACTCGTTACAAAGGTTCACACGGTGGTATGGCCAGCACAGACTACAATGATGAATATGGTAACATTCCGGGTCTGAGCACATGGTGGGCTGTATTTGAGAACCAGTATGTACAGAAAGAGACGAGTGTTCGTCCGAACGTAAAATTGACGGCTGATCTGAACGATTGGTTGAAGTTCACAGCCGAAGGTAACTACAACTACTACTACAAACGCAATGAGGCAAAAGAGTTGGGTAGCGGTTATGCCAATGAAGGCGGTGCTTACAAATTAGGTCAATATACGAAGGAGCAGACAAACTTGAATGCCAACATTTCTTGGAACAAGAGCGTCAGTGACTTCAATATCAGCGGTTTCATCCGTGGTGAATATTACCATAACTTTGTTCAGGAATTGGCGTTGAACACCAATGGAGGTTTGGTTGTGCCGGGACAGTTCTTTATCGGTAACTCAAAGAATCCCGTGGGTACGACAGCCAATATTTCCGGAGAAAAGACTATTCTGTCCATTGCCGGTCAGGTCGCCGTTAGCTGGAAAGACCAGGTGTTCTTGGATATCACAGGACGTAATGACTGGTCATCTTCTCTGGTATATGCAGACAAACATGGTAACTACTCTTACTTCTATCCGTCAGTGTCGGCTTCTTGGTTGATTCATGAAACCTATCGTGATCAATTACCGGAATGGATTTCATTTGCGAAGATCCGTGCATCTTGGGCACAGGTAGGTAACGACACGGATGCGTATAAGATCAATACAGCCTACAGCATGTATGGTATTGACAATACGATCGGTCTGCAAGTGCCAAGTACCTATTATGACAGCAACTTGAAACCGGAGCGTAAGAACTCTTGGGAAATCGGTATTGACTGGCGTTTCCTGAACAACAAGATCGGCCTTGATGCAACCTATTACAAGGAGAATACCAAGGACCAGATCATGACAATCAGTGTGCCGAGTGAATCAGGTTTGTCAAATCAGTTGATCAATGCCGGTAACATCCAGAACCAAGGTGTTGAAATCGCATTGAATACCACTCCGTTTGAGAATAAGGACTGGACTTGGGATTTGAACTTTACCTACACGAAGAACAAGTCTAAGATTGTCGAACTGCATGAAAACGTAGCCAATTACATTGTCTTGGTCGGTGACCCTGCTTACGGTAACTACCGTATCGGTTCTGTAGCTGAGGTGGGTGGTGAATATGGTTTGCTGAAATCAGATGCAGGTTGGAAGATCGATGAAAAGACTGGTAAACCGATTCTGGAGTTAGCCTCTTATAACGGCCGTCATTCTGTTTACTATGCCCGTTCAGGACAGGTGGAGACAGTCGGATCCATCCAGCCGGACTTCTTAGGTTCTGTAAATACATCTTTGCGCTATAAGAACTGGACATTGCGGGCCTCTTTGGATATGCGCTTTGGTGGTATGGTAGCTATCTATGGTTCTCACTATGGTACAGCTTATGGTTATCTGGAAAGCTCAATGAACGGTACAGATGCCGAACATGGTGGTCTGACCTACACCTCTATTTGGGATGGTCTGACCTATGACGATGGTATTATTCCGGATGCAATCATGCCGGGTGGACAGACAATTGACACGCCGAACGGATCTTACACCATTGCAGAAGGCGGTGAATTGTATGCTGACCTGGTAAACAGAGGTATCGTTGACCCGCAGCATGCCTCTTCCTGGAACTATTGGAACAACTCTTGGGGTCGTGCCACAGTTTGGGAAAACAATGACTGGTTCCATGAATTGAACTATATTGCCCTGCGTGAGGTATCGTTGAGCTATCGGATGCCGAAGAGCATTGCTTCAAAAGTGGGTGCAGGTAGCATCAACCTGACATTGACTGGACGTAACTTAGGTTACTTGCTGAACTCTCTGCCGAACAACTTCAACCCCGAATCACTTCGTGGTACACAGGCCGGCCAGTTCATGATTCGTTCTGTAAGCCCCTACACGGCAAGTTACATGTTTACAATTAATGCATCATTCTAATCAGAAAAATCGAAGATATGAAATCCTATAAATTTATTTTGGCAGCATGTGCCCTCGGCTCCACTTTATTGACTACCGGATGCCGTGACGATTTCTCGGAGATGAACCAAGACCCGTCCGCCGTGACGGTCGGTGAAATCCCCTACCTGTTCGCCGAAGCAGTCAACCGTTTCGATCCCCAGGCCTATCTGGAGTATTACTACAATGCCCCGATGAAATATGAGTGGTCTGGTATGGGGATCTCCACGAACGGTGCTTCAGAGAACATTTTGACACTGACGCTCGATGGTGACCAGTCACGCCAATACATCAACGTATTGCGTGTGCTCCGTGCCATGGAACACGAAATGGAAAACCTGGATGAAGAGACTCAGGAAGTAAACAAAGTGTACGTAGCAGCAGCAAAAGTCCTGAGTATCTACTTGGGTATTTATGCTACTGACTTGTATGGATCCATTCCTTATACGGAGGCCTGTATGGCCGCATACGGGGGTACATTGACACCCGCTTATGACAACGTGGAAAGTCTGTATGATTTGTGGTTGAATGAATTGGATCAGACGGTTTCTGTCTTCATGGCAGACAAGGCCATCATGAAATCAGATCAGGATGTGGTTTACAGCGGTGACGTAAAGAAATGGGCTAAGTTCGCCAATTCATTGAAACTGCGTATTGCAGTCCGCTTGTTGGCTCAGAATGAAAGCAAGGCCAAACAGGTGGCAGCAGCCGTACAAGGGGCCTCTTGCGGTTACATTGATGCCATCAGCGAAGATGTGCGTTTCAACAAAGGACAGGTTCGTCTGACAGGTGACGAGGGGTATGTAAACGACCGTATCTATCACTGGAGCAATGGTTTCACAGGCTGTGCAGGTCGTGAGACAGTGATCAATTTCATGGTTGAGAACAAAGACCCGCGTGTCCGTTTCTTCTACACGAAGAATTCTTGGAACTCCAAGATCGTACAGGGCTATTATGATGCAGGTCTGGAAATTCCTGAGTTCATTGAGAAGAACGTAGTTTCAGAAGTCGGTGCAGACGGCAAGAAGAAGTTCGTGAAATGGGGTGGCCTGGGTGAACCTTGGGTACGTTACTACGGTATGACAGAGGCATGGATGGCTGCCAATGACAACACAGGTGAATATCGTTGGTTCTTCCCCTCTTCCTATCCGAAAGCTGACGAAGAGCTGTATTTGCATAATAAAGATGGCAACAACCCGAAGAGCTATACCGCGTATTCCATCTTGAACCGTATGATGATCAACGGACGTACCTATACATCCGCTCAGCAGGTGGAATCTTCTACATTGCCGGATGATGCTTATACATTCACAACGAAGGATCGTCCTTGGTATGGTATGTATCTGAGTGCTGCAGAGGTCAATCTCTATTTGGCAGAATTTGCGATGTTGAACGGAGACGAAGCATCGGCGAAGAGTCATTACGAAAAAGCTCTCGAATTCTCTTGTCAGTCATACGATGCGTTGGCACGTGACAACCAGGTTGCCTACTACAGTACTGTACAGGGTTGCTTTGGTTACGATGAGAATGAAGGTGCCATTGACCTGAAAGATGGTGAGATCGCAGAAATGATGAACAGTAAAGAATATGCCTTCACAGGTACAGCCGCAGAAAAGTTGGAAAAGATCTATTTGCAGGAGATGATCAACTTCACGCTGTATCCGAACGAAGTGTATATCACAGCCCGTCGTTCCGGTTATCCAAGTTACAACTCAACCATTTTACCGCGTGCTAAATATACAGATGTACCGGCAACAAGCATTCCGCGTCGTTTCCCGACCGGTGCCATTACAGATGATGATATCACAGGTGATGTGAAGCGTGCTGCATATGCTGAACAGGGTTTGACTGTCACTTCTGCAGGTCTGTACGACAGAGTTTTGGCAACAGAGCGTCTGTGGGCAGACAAGAATGCTCCTGAATGGGGTGCTGGTAGATAAGGAACGATTCAGATCCATCAATTTATAATAGGGAGGGAGAAATTCCTCCCTATTTGGTTTTCAATCTAATTTTCCTCCTCTATGAGAACACTACTGCTATTTTTAATTTCGTTATACTGTACGTTTATCCAAG
>JBJECC010000243.1:0-5281 GCA_051870655.1 Parabacteroides sp.
TCCCTGCATCAAAGCGGCACCGAACATACCGCCGGCCATCGATCCCCAATCAAAGGCACAATCCAGAATCAGCCGAATCACCCCCGGCAGTTCTCCCAGATTAAACAGAACGATACCAAATGCCAACAGAATATAGCCGATCGCCATGACCGGAACGACCAGACTGCTTACAGAGGCAATCCGTTGGATGCCGCCAAAAATCACCCCTAAGGTCAACAGGGTTATCAACAGGCCCATCCATCGGTGGTCGATCTGAAAAGCCTGTTCCCAAGCAGCACACAGGGTATTGCTTTGTACGGAATTAAAGGCAAATCCGAAGGTGATGGAAATCAAGACGGCAAACAGGACACCCATCCACCGCATGCCCAATCCTTTCAGCATATAATAGGCCGGACCTCCTACGAACGAGTCTTTGCCACGTGTCTTATACAGCTGGGCCAATGTAGATTCGATGAACGCACTGGCCGATCCCAACAGGGCGATCAGCCACATCCAGAACACGGATCCCGGACCTCCAATGGCGACTGCTGTCGCTACACCGGCCAGATTGCCTGTCCCTACACGACTGGCCAACGAGACGGCAAAAGCCTGGAACGAAGAGATGTGCTTCTCTCCCGAACGTTTGGATCCTGCCGATTCACCCAACAGACGGATCATCTCTTTCAACATCCGGAACTGTACAAAACGGGTTTTACAGGTAAACCAGACAGCACATCCCAACAGGGAAATGATCAGGATGTATGACCACAACAGATCGTTCACCCAACTAATGCAAGTATTGAATTGTTCCATACCCAGTCCTTTTTATTTTGTGATCAAACTTACAGATTCCTATTCAAATGACAAATAGGGGAGGAGACGAATCCGATCAGACTCGGAAAATTCCTCCAGCAAACGCAAATTCTCCCACCCTTGCAGCTGCCCCTTCTGCTGTACCAGCCGATAGATCGCTTTGGCTTGCGGATAGGAGAGATAGGGATGACGCACCAGCGCTTTGATTCCGGCCTGATTGACCAACAGAGGGCGAATCAAGGTCGTATCGACACGGAACCATGTATGCAGAGCCGCAAACCGCTCTTCATCGATGCCATACACCTCGCCCAACTGATCTACCGAGGAAAAACCGCCCAAGAGATCACGGTATTTGACAATCCGACGGGCAAACGTACTTCCAATGCCGGGTACCTTTTTCAACTGGACCGTATCGGCTCCATTCAGTTCCACCACCGTTCCGACAGGAAACTTTTCCGTACGGACATAGGAACGGTGTGTGGTCTCTGCCATCTTCTGACGGATGGCCTCCCCTTGTGACTGAACCACCGGACGGGGAAGTACCGTATCTGTTTGCTCCACCGGAACTGGAGTGACAGGTTCCGGAGAGGGTTCCGATTCGGCCCGCTCTGTCCACCACAACAGTCCCCATGCCCATACAATCAGGATGGACAGCAGGGTCAATGCACGCCGTTCCCCCTTATTGAAGTAGAAAAAATCTTGCCATTCCATCAATCAAGCCGATCTCATTCAAGAAAATGATGCCGATCGCAATCGGAGCAATATATTTCATGAAAAACGCATAGGTGTTGAAAAGATAAAATTTCACGGTTCCCTTGTTGGTCAACTCCTCTTTCAACACCTGCTTATCCACATGGGTACCGACAAACAGACAGATCAACATGCCTCCTAATGGCAACATGATCTTGGCAGTGACAAAGTCCAACAGATCGAAGAAATTCAATCCGAACACCGTGTATTCTTTCAACAGCCCCATGGAAAGGGAACTGAGCGTACCCAGTATCAACACACCCAACGACACCAGGAGAGCGGCCTGTTTACGGGAAAGATAATACTCCTCGTGCAGATAGGCCGTAGATACTTCATGCAAGGAAATTGTCGAGGTCAAGGCTGCCAGTGCCAACAGCAGGAAGAAAATCAGTGACCAGACATTACCCCAAGGCATCTGGGCAAACACATTGGGTAATGTGATAAACACCAATTCCGGACCGGCTGTCGGTTCAATACCGAAACTGAATACGGCAGGGAAAATCATGATGCCTGCCAACATGGCAACCAACGTGTCGAGCGACATCACCTGCAATGCCGTCGTCTGCAAATTCGTACTCTTGCTGAAATAGGAAGCGTAGGTGATCAGACAGCCCATGCCGATACTCAAGGAGAAAAAGGCCTGTCCCATCGCGCTCAAGATAACAGAAGAGTCGATTTTGGAAAAGTCCGGACGAAACAGGAAGTCCAATCCCACCTGTGCATTGGGCAGTGTGACAGAACGGATACACAAAGCGATCAAAATCAGGAAAAGCAACGGCATCATCACCTTGGAGGCCCGTTCAATGCCCTTCTGCACGCCACAAACGATGATCACATGAGTCAGCACGACAAAGGCAGCCGTCCAGAAAATAGGACGAAACACATCGGATGAAAAGGCTGCAAATTCCGCGGTAAACGCTTCGGCATCCTTTCCACTCAACGAACCGGAAAAAGCCTGTGTGATGTATTCCAACGTCCATCCCGCCACGACGGAATAGAACCCCAAAATCAAGAAAGCCCCCAACACGCCATTATAGCCGATGAAACTCCACTTCGTGCCCGGTGCCATAATCTTGAAAGCACCAGCCGCATTGCGTTTGGAGTGGCGTCCTATAAAAAACTCCGTGATCATGACAGGTGCTCCCAGCAACAGGATACAAATGACATACACAAGAAGAAAGGCTGCACCTCCGTTGGATCCGACCATGTAAGGAAAACGCCAGATATTTCCCAATCCGACAGCACATCCCACCGTAGCCAGAATCACCCCCAATTTGCTACCAAATGTAGCTCTTTTCGTAGTTGTCTTTTCCATTTTATATAATATAGTCTGTTATAGTCTTGTCTGTTCGCTCACCAGTCCATCCTGGATGTGGATCACCCGATCCGTATGGGCTGCCAGCTGTTCGTCATGTGTCACAATCACAAAGGTCTGTTGCATCTCATCGCGCAATTGGAAAAAGAGCGCATGTAATTCCGCCTTATTCTGGGTATCCAGACTACCTGACGGCTCATCGGCCAAGATCACGGCAGGCCGGTTGATCAAGGCACGGGCCACAGCGACCCGTTGTTTCTCACCTCCGGAAAGTTCAGCCGGCTTATGGCCCATGCGATCCGATAACTGGAGAAAATCAAGCAATTCACGTGCCCGTTTCTCCGCTTCCGATCGCTTTTGGCGAGCGATCAACGCCGGAATCATCACATTCTCCAATGCGGTAAACTCCGGCAACAACTGATGAAACTGAAAGACGAATCCGATCTGACGGTTTCGGAAAGCAGCCAGCTCTTTGTCATTGAGACGACTCGTCTCTACCCCATTGATGACCAAACGTCCGCTGTCAGGCGAATCCAACGTACCCAAGATCTGCAACAGGGTAGTCTTCCCCGCTCCACTCGGTCCCACAATGGCAACCACCTCTTGCGGGTGAATACGCAGATCGATCCCTTTCAATACCTGTAATGCTCCGAAACTTTTGGTGATCCCTTCCGTCTGTATCATAAATCAAATATTGCGTAAAACGTGTGACGCCAGGAAACAGCCGAACGTAGCCGGCATATAGGAAACCGTACCGGTCGTCGTCCGTTTACAAGTTTCATTATCCACTTCAAGGATGGCCTCCGGATTGGCTGACTCGGTAGAGAAGACCACTGTAATCCCATGGTTGACACCCAGTCCGTGCAACCGTTTGCGAACCACCTTGGCCAAGGCGCAGTGACTGCTTTTGGAGAGATCGGCAATCTTTACCTGTGCCGGATCCACTTTGGCTCCGGCACCCATAGAGGAAACAATGGGAATCTGCCGTTTCCAGGCATGATACATCAAAAAGACCTTCGGGCTGACTGAATCGATCGCATCCACCACAAACTGATAGGAGGAGGCGTCCAACAACTCTTCGGTCCGTTCATCCCGGAGAAACTCATTGTAGAGGGTCAATTGCAGGGCCGGATTGATGTCAAGCAGACGGCGGCCGACCACCTCCACCTTGGATTGTCCCAACGTGGAGTGTAAGGCGGGCAGCTGCCGGTTGATATTGCTCTCGTTGACCGTGTCGGCATCAACCAGGGTCATCCGACCGATACCGGCACGACAAAGCTGTTCGGCCACATAAGCGCCTACACCTCCCAGTCCGACTACCAGCACGTGACACTGGGCCAGATAATCCATCCGTTCCTTGCCCAGCAACAGTTCCGTCCGCGTATTCCAGCTATATCCCATGTTTCTCTGTTTAAAACCGCAAAGGTAATAAAAAATAGCTTACAGACCCAGTTTGGCAGAGATGTCCAGCATCTTCCGGATCGGACGGATCGCCTTCTGCTGAATCTCGGCATCCACCAGAATCTCGGGCGTCTCATTCTTCAGACAGTTGTAGAGCTTTTCCATGGTGTTCAACCGCATGAAATTGCACTCGTTGCAGGCACACGTGCTGTCGTTGGGAGGAGCCGGAATGAACTCTTTCGTCGGGCTCTGCTTGCGCATCTCATGAATCACACCACTTTCCGTGGCAACAATGAACTGGGTTTTGGGAGATTTCATGGTATATTTCAACAAAGCTGCAGTCGAACCGACAAAGTCAGAAATCTCCACCACCGGTTTTTTACACTCCGGATGAGTGATCACATCTGCCTCCGGATACTGCTTTTTCAAAGCCAGAATCTTTTCCAAAGAGAACTGTTCGTGTACATGGCATGCACCATCCCACAGCAGCATGTGGCGGCCTGTAATACTATTAATGTAGTTACCTAAATTACGGTCCGGTCCGAAGATGATCTTTTCATCCTCCGGCAGACTCTCCACAATCTGGCGGGCATTGGTGGAAGTGACCACAATATCCGTCACAGCCTTGACAGCCGCCGTGGTATTCACATAAGAGATGACGGTATGATCCGGATGGGCCGCTACGAACTGGGCAAACTGATCAGCCGGACAGCTGTCAGCCAACGAACAACCGGCTGCCAAGTCGGGTACCAACACCTTCTTGTCGGGACAGATGATCTTGGCCGTCTCTCCCATGAAGTGTACACCACACAGCACCAGGATATCCGCCTCTGTCTTGGCTGCCCACTGGGCCAGTGCCAGACTGTCGCCCACAAAATCGGCGATGTCCTGTATATCTCCTGTCTGATAATAGTGAGCCAAAATAACTGCATTCTTTTCTTGACGCAATCGGTCTATCTCTTTTCGAAAGTCCATATTCTTTGAGTTTTATAATTAGGAAGGGCAAAGGTAACATCAAGATCG
>JBJECC010000244.1:0-5280 GCA_051870655.1 Parabacteroides sp.
ATCTAGCTATACTATTCAGAAGGAAAGTATGAATTGTATGACCTGGAAAATGATCCGTATGAAACACATAACTTAGCTGAACAGTTGTCAGACATGACCAACCGTTTACGCAACGTCTTAGCGACACAATTGAAAAGTTATGAGAACACATTTTTCGGAAATGAATATGGACGTGAGTCTTACAATAAAGTAGGGCAGAATTGGTGGAATATAATGAAGTAACTACATGAATGAAAAATCTATTTATTGACGAGAATTTCATTCAATAAAACAAGGTATCATGAGAACAGTAATTACATTGGCAACAGATTCCGCCATTTTGTTTTGCCGTCTTGTCACGGGCAGAAAGGAGAATCGGTTGTAGGAAAGACAAAAGAAACAGATGACAGGACAAAAATAGATAATACAATAATTAACAATATACAACAACGAAATGAAACAGACACTTTCTTTACTACTGATGATCGGTGCCTCACTTCCTTTATGGGCACAGACTGTGGAACCTACCAACATCGTCTTGATCAACTTGGATGATGTGGGATATGGCGATTTCTCCTTCAATGGAGCATACGGTTATCAGACACCGAACATCGACCGAATGGCCGCAGAAGGAATGCGCTTCACACACTTCCTGGCCGGACAACCTATCAGTGGAGCCTCACGGGCCGGATTGCTGACAGGATGTTACCCCAATCGAATCGGTTTCGCCGGTGCACCTGGACCGAATTCGAACTATGGCATCCATGCAGAGGAGATGACGATGGGTGAATTGCTGAAACAAAAGGGATATGCTACTGCAATTTTTGGCAAATGGCATTTGGGTGACGCACATCAGTTCCTGCCTTTGCAAAACGGTTTTGATTAATACTACGGCCTCCCCTATTCCAATGATATGTGGCCTTTCCACCCGCAGCAAGGCGACTGGTTCAATTTCCCCGATCTGCCCACTTTTGACGGTAACAAGGTGGTGGGTTACAATACGGACCAGACCCGTTTCACCACGGACTATACAGACCGATCCATCCGATTTATCAAGAAACACAAGGACGAGCCGTTTTTCCTCTATCTGGCGCACAGCATGCCTCATGTTCCCTTGGCTGTATCTGACAAGTTCAAAGGGAAGAGCGAGCAGGGATTGTTCGGCGACGTGATGATGGAGATTGACTGGAGCATTGGCGAAGTGTTGCGTACGATCCGTGAATTGGGACTGGAGGATCACACCTTGGTCATTCTGACTTCCGACAACGGACCCTGGACCAACTATGGTAACCACGCAGGATCGGCCGGTGGATTGCGAGAGGCCAAAGCGACCACATTCGATGGAGGCAATCGTGTGCCCTGCGTCATGTATTGGAAGGGTCGGATTGAACCCGGCACGACCTGCAATAGGCTGGCCTCCAACATAGATCTGTTCCCCACATTCGCAGAGATCACAGGTGCTCCGCTGCCCTCACGCAAGATCGATGGGGTCAGCCTCCTCTCCCTGATGGAAGGGAAACCAGGAGCCAATCCTCGCGAATCTTTTGTCTATTATTACAATAAAAATGACTTGGAGGCCGTTACTGATGGTGTGTTCAAGTTGGTTTTTCCACATAAGTATGTCACCTATGGAGCTTACGAGCCGGGCAATGACGGACAGCCGGGAAAACTGGCCAACTTGGAAATCATGAAACCTGAATTGTATGATCTGCGCCGAGATCCAGGTGAACGTTACAATGTGATCAGCCAATATCCAGAGGTGGCTCGCAAGCTCATGACGATTGCGGACCAAAAACGAGAGGAGTTGGGCGATGATCTGACACGTAAAAAGGGGAAAGAACGGCGTCAACCCGGACTCATTGAACAAGAATAAGTATCGTCTATGCACAAACCATTGTTATATGTAGGCCTGGTAGCCTATTGCCTGTCCAGCACCGGGGTGTCACTGCAAGCGGCTGACCGCCCCAATATTCTGTTCATTCTGTCGGATGACCATACCGCCCAATCCTGGGGGATCTATGGGGGTATTTTAGCCGACTATACCCAAAACAGCCACATCCGACGGCTGGCACAGGAGGGATGTGTGTTGGACAACTGTTTCTGCACCAATTCCATCTCTTCCCCGAGCCGAGCCTCTATCCTGACGGGGGCCTACAGCCATGTGAATGGTCTATACACCCTGAGCGATTCGTTGGATGGGAATCAGGACAATATCGCCAAAAGGCTAAAAGTAGGAGGCTACCAGACTGCATTGGTGGGCAAATGGCATCTGAAAACACAACCACAAGGATTTGATTATTATTCTGTTTTCCATGATCAAGGAGAATACCGGGATCCGACCATGATCAACAGTGATGATCCCTGGCCGGGGGATCGCAACTACGGAGAAAGGGTGAGCGGTTTCTCTACGGACATTGTCACACAAAGAGCGATACAGTGGATGCAAAAGGCAGACAAGGACAAACCCTTCCTCATGTGTTGTCACTTCAAGGCGACACACGAGCCATGGGATTTCCCGGAACGTATGCGCCATCTGTATGATGGAGTGGTCTTCCCCGAACCGGAAAATCTGTACGATTGGGGAGCGGAAACCACGGGGCGTGCATTCAGAGGACAACCCTTGGAAGAACTGGTACGCCGTTGGGAGATTGCCTCAAAAGACCCGGACAAATGGTGGTGCCGCTATCCGGAACTGCCCTTTTCCACACAAGGTATGCAACGGGCCACGGCACGTAGTGCAGCCTATCAGAAATTCGTACGTGATTACTTACGATGCGGAGCCACCATTGACGACAATATTGGCAAACTCCTGCAAGCGTTGGATGAAATGGGAATCGCCGACAACACGGTCGTCATCTATGTGTCAGATCAAGGCTATTTCATGGGTGAACATGGCTTTTTCGACAAACGCATGATGTATGAGGAATCGCTCAGGATGCCATTCGTCATCCGTTATCCGAAAGAGATTCCTGCGGGTACACGTAACAAGGACATCACGATGAATATTGATTTTGCCTCTTTGCTGGCCGATTATGCGGGCGTATCCGCTCCACAGCAATCGCAAGGCCGTAGTTTCCGTGAAAATCTGAAAGGAAACACTCCGAAGAACTGGCGTCAGTCCATGTATTACCGCTATTGGACGCAACACGCCATCCGCCCGGCTCATTTCGGTATTCGCACAGAACGTTACAAACTCATGTTCCTTTATGGTGATCCGTTGGAAATGACCGGCTCGGAGGCCCAATCTGTTCCTCCCGCATGGGAATTTCATGACCTGCAAGCCGATCCGCACGAAAACAGGAATGACTATGACAATCCTGCATATCAGGATATCATCAAAGAGCTCAAACAGGAACTGAAAAAGTTACGTGCCCAATATGGGGATGAAGACAAACACAGGCCTCGAATGCAGGAAATACTCCGGAATTATTACTGATCATCATTCATCCCATAAAACGTTGTCCGTATGCAATCAATCCATAAGTTCCTCATCGGTTGGCTGTGTCTGCTTTTCGGTTGGACCGGTTGTACGCCCCAGGTGGGAGAGAGAGTGGTCAATCCTGTTCCTTTACGCCTGGACAACAAGCGGCACTCAGACAGTTTGCTGCCCGACATTACCTGATTTTGCTCACAGCCCACGATTCGATCCCTCCACTGCCGGTTCTCCGTTGTGATAACCTCGATAATCCGGATGCACTGCGTACCCGGTTGACACCCCAAGTGGAAGAGTTGGCCGGAAAGAGTTGGAGAGCCACGTCCATACAGCACCCTACGGATTTGCTCTCTACATTTTGAGAGAATCGTTGTGCTTCTCCCAAAGAATTGTCTAACTTTGACGCCCTCTGAGTATTTGAAAACTTATACCTATTAAACATAGTGAAACTCGTATGTGGAAATATTATGCATTGCTGTCTGCTTTCTTTGCTGCACTGACAGCCATTTTTGCCAAGGTAGGTGTCAAAGACATCAATTCGAATCTGGCTACTGCCATCCGCACCACGGTTATCCTACTGCTGACTTGGGGTATTGTCTATTTCAACGGACTATGGAGCGGAGTGAAAGAGATCAGTCGCCATACCTGGTGCTTTCTCCTTCTTTCCGGTCTTGCTACGGGTCTCTCATGGCTGTTCTATTTCAAAGCGTTACAGACAGGCGATGTATCCCGCGTGGCACCCGTTGACAAACTGAGCGTAGTGATGACCCTCCTCTTGGCTTTCGTTCTGTTGAAAGAACCGGTGTCGGCCAAGGTCCTCATCGGCGCCCTGCTGATTACAGCCGGTAGTATGGTGATGTTGTGGAAGTAAGACTTGTATATTTGTACCATAATCCGACAATACCCAGATTATACCGAGGGATTGCAATTGTAAAATAAATACATCATGGAGACAGCAAGAATAGAACTAAGACGATGGAGGGAATCGGATGCGGAAGCACTGTTCAAGTATGCGTCCGATCCTGATGTAGGACCTCGTGCCGGATGGCCTGTCCACCAGTCCGTGGAGCAGAGCAGGGAGGTGATCCGACAGATCTTCCTGAATGATACCACGTGGGCGATTGTCCTGAAAACAACCCATGAGCCTATCGGTTGCATAGGTTACTTCACCCAAGCTACGAGCAATATCCCCATTGGCAAGCAGGATTGTGAAGTGGGCTATTGGGTGGGCAAACCCTATTGGAACCAAGGCATCTGTACCGAAGCCCTGCAACTGCTGCTGGATTACTGCATCCACGTCCAACACTTCCGGGAGATCTGGTCAGACTACTTCATCGGCAACCCAGCTTCGGGCCGTGTCCTGGAGAAGTGCGGTTTTCAAGACACCGGCAATCTGTACCGATGCAGTCACCTGGTGGGTGGCGACAAAGAACCGGTGAAAATCATGCATTTCAATGGATAGATGCAAGACAGGACTACAATATCTGTAATTTCAAGCCGAAAGAGAGGCTGAGGTAATCTTTCGGCTTGAGGGTGGAATTGCCGATCGCATTGATCAGATACAGATCGCACGTGCTCAGTTCGTAAAAGAAAGAGATGGACTTATGCCAACTCTTTTCGGGATGCAGGTTGAGCGTGATCCGCTCGCCGGCAAACACATGAAAGCGGATCCGCGTGGAAAACCAATAATAGCCCTGCGGATACTTGTCGGGCTGTTTACGCCAGAAATCACGGGCCAGCACAGTGTTGACATACATGCCACAACTCAACGGTTCAAAACAGAAATGCTTTCCGACTGGTACACGCCAGGGGTAATAGTTCTGTTTTGCAGTAAACGTCAGATGACTATGGCGTTTCCCCTGTTTGGG
>JBJECC010000245.1:0-5266 GCA_051870655.1 Parabacteroides sp.
TCTCCGCTGACCGCCAATCGGCCATACTGTTCTTCCCATTGGGTCAATAACACATGAATCTTTGTTTCCAAGGTTCCGGTCCGGGTAAAGTCTGTCCCATTGAAATCCACATGAAACACCGGATACTCCAGCCAATCCTGTTCCAACTCTTCGATAGCCAACCCTTTGAACAGCTCCTTGTGTCCAAGAAAATAGTGTTCGAGAGTGGAGATGAGCAGGCTCTTCCCGAACCGTCGGGGACGGCTCAGAAAGTAGATCTTGCCTGTGGTGACTAATTGATAGATCAAGGCGGTCTTATCTACATAGACGTAGCCTTCGTTACGAATCTGGTCAAAACTCTGGATTCCGATGGGATATTTCATTGCGTTTCCTCCTGTTGTCTTTAACTGTAGGACAAATGTAGTGATTATTCCGATAGGGACACTGTAAAAGGCCCAATCCTTTCAGGAAACAGATGGGTACGAGCTGTACATAAAGTGAAAAAAACGGGAGATAAGGTGGAGAAAGTGGTGAAGTAGATAAGAAAAAGTTTGGCATACCGGATAGAATTTCCGTTCAAAAGTTTTGAACGTCCGTTCAGAAGTGCTGAATGTCCGTTCCAAACTGTTGAACGCTCATTCAAAACTTCTGAACAAACTTTTCATGCCGTATTGTTGACTTATAGATAGGCAATGGTGAGCATACAGAAAAGAATCGTAAAACTAACCGAGTGTCAGAGCGATTCGATCTGCTGACGATAACTGCGCAATTGCTCTTCGCTCCATTCAGACTTGATCTGCCGGATCTCCCGCAACAACGTAAAACGATCCTCCGGAATGGCTCCTGTCAACGGTACCGGATTGCTGACAGTTCTGGCCAGAATATGTGTCTGACAGCGTAAGCGGGAAATGAGTGTCGCCATCTCGTCCAACCGTTCATATTCAGTTGCCTCCTGAAAGGTACCCTCCTGGACTTCCCGATACAATACACTCTCCGGAAAAAGCGTCAAAGAAAGGAACCCGATGCTGACCGGATGCAACTGATTGAAGACTTCGGCCGACCGTAGAGCATTGCGCTCTCCTTGGCCATGTCCTGCCAACCCGACCAAATAGAAGAAGTGATAACGGATCCGGGCCTCATCCAATTTATGGCATTGTTCCAAAATCTCTTCTGCCGTATAGCCTTTATGCACGCGGGCCAACGTTTCCGTATCCCCGCTCTCCACACCGATGGTGAGGTTGTCAAACCCTACATGGTGCAATTGCTGCAATTCTTCCACGGATTTTGTACGAATGTCAGTGATACGGGCAAAACAGCCAATGGTGGGCCGCCCCTGCCCCACATATTGGCGGATGAGCAGGGCAATGTCTGTCAGCCGGCTGGTTGTAAGCACAAACGGATTCGCACCGGTCAGAAAAATACGGTGGGCACGTGGCTGGAACTGTCGGATGACACGCAGATCCTCTTCGATCTCCTCCAAGGGAGAGAGACGGAATTTGTGTGTTCCATAGAGCGTACAAAACTTACAACGGTGCCATGTACACCCGGATGTCACCTGCAAAAGTTGGGAAGTGGCTTCGTATGGAGGTCTCCAGACGGGGCCGTCAAAATGTAATTTCGGAATCATCATGTCTCATTTTCTTAACAGGCACAAAGATAGGATGCATGAAATTTCCGCTGATTCCGGAACGCGTTTATTCCCCTAACGTGGAGGTTAGTGTCATGCCAAACAGGTTGGGGGATTCTGCACTTGAGCGGCCCTGCGAGGTGCCGGTCCTGTTTTTTAGTCTGCCAGTGTGGGAATCTTAGGATTATTAGCTATATTTGTTCGCAAAGAAAAGTTAAACAGAGAGATATGAGTAAAAGAATCCTTTTTATGGTATGTATGTGTGTGGCTGCGATGACTTTACATGCGCAATCGCATGATTGTGTGTTGTGGTATGCGCAACCCGCGAAGAATTGGAACGAGGCGTTGCCCGTTGGAAACGGCCGGTTGGGGGCCATGATCTACGGTGGGTTCAGCCAAGAGGTGATCCAACTGAACGAGGAGAGTCTGTGGGGCGGTTATCAGAACGATGCCAATGCACCGGCTGCGGAGCATCTGCCAGAAATCCAGCGGCTCCTGTTGGACGGAGAGATCGAGCAGGCTTCCGAGCTCTCCGAAAAATATATGCGTAGTGATCCGCTCCGGATCCGTTCCTATCAGACCTTTGGCAACCTGCACATCGACTTTTTCGGTGAGTCAGCCAAGCGGGTGAAAGCCACGGATTATCGGCGCGAACTGAACCTGGAGACCGGAATTGCCGCTGTCAGCTATCAGATCAATGGGGTCACCATCCACAGGGAACTGTTCTGCCCCGCTCAGGAGGATATGATTGTCTTGCGCATGACAGCCGACCAGCCGGGAGGATTGACCTTCCGTCTGAGTTATGCACGTGCACAGGATGCGACTGCCTACCCCGTCGGTCCCGCCGAGCTGGGTATCACCGGACAGGTCTTCGACATGCCGGAAAAGGACACCGGAGAGCCTGGCTTGCATATGCGGTTCGCCGGCCTGTTGCGGGGAACTCATCGAGGGGGAAACCTGAAAGCTCTTTCCAATGCCATCTATGTGGAGCAAGCCGACGAGGTGGTCTTCTATTTTACTGCGGCTACCAATTATGATTTCTCCCGGCTCAATGTGGACGAGACGGTCGATCCGGCTGAGAAATGCCGGCAGATCCTGGATCGCAGTGCCCGGAAAAGTTTTGCGGAGATCAGACAGGCACACATAGAGGAGCACTCCTCACTGTTCAACCGGGTCTCTTTCGCAATGGGCGAAGTGCCCGACCTGCCGACAGACCAGCGGTTGGCCGCCATAAAAGCAGGAGGAACCGATCTCTCTTTGATCACACTTTATTTCCAGTATGGACGCTATTTGTTGATGAATTCCTCCCGATCGCCGGGGGTATTGCCAGCCAATCTGCAGGGTATCTGGAATGAGGATGTCTATGCGGCATGGAGCTCAGACTTCCATACCAACATCAACATCCAGATGAATTATTGGCCGGCAGAGGTGTGTAACCTCTCCGAGAGCGTATTGCCTTTTTCCAACCTGATCACGGCACTACGTGTCCCCGGACGCATCACGGCACGCAAGACCTATCATTCCGAGGGATGGACCGTGAACCACTTGACCAATCCGTTCGGACACACGGCCATTTCGGATGGTGTGGGATGGGGCACCTTCCCGATCGCCGGTGCCTGGTTGGTTCTGCATCAGTGGGATCATTTCTGCTTTACCCGCGACACAGCCTATTTGGCGCAAGAGGCCTATCCGGCAATGAAGGAGGCCGCTGCCTTTATCCTGGGCTTCATGGTGAAGGATAAACAGGGTTATTGGGTGACCGCTCCCTCCAATTCTCCGGAGAATCGCTATCGCCTGCCCAACGGAAAAGAGTATCAGCTGACTTACGGTGCGACCATGGATGTGGAGATCATCCGGGAACTGTTCACTGCCTGCCTCGAAGCGGACCGGGTGTTGAAACAGGATGCCGTCTTTAGCAAACGGTTACGGAAAGTGATGAAGGAGCTACCCCCAATCCGTGTGGGGAAACGGTACAACACCATTCAAGAATGGATCGAGGATTACGAGGAGGTGGAGCCGGGACATAGACACATCTCGCACCTGTTCGGACTCTATCCGGGCACTACGATCAATGCCTCTAACCCCGAACTGTTCGAAGCGGCCCGTCGTACCATCGAACGGAGACGGTATTACAATGAAAATGCCGAAAACCGCAACGGCACCTACACCGGTTGGAGCCGGGCTTGGATGATCAATTTCTATGCCCGCCTGCAGGATGGAAAAGAGGCTGGAGAAAATGTGCGTCTGCTGTTGGCCCAGATGACGCAAAGCAACCTGTTCAACGTACATCCTCCTTTCCAGATTGACGGGAACTTTGGTGGAACAGCCGGAATTGCCGAGATGTTGCTGCAAAGCCATACCGAGGATCTGCATCTTTTGCCCGCCTTGCCACCTGAGTGGGAACAGGGAGAGGTGAAGGGACTCTGTGGCCG
The DNA here is from genome assembly GCA_051870655.1 of Parabacteroides sp. Lineage (GTDB taxonomy): Bacteria > Bacteroidota > Bacteroidia > Bacteroidales > Tannerellaceae > Parabacteroides. Next base: position 4,039 of record JBJECC010000245.1, read on the forward strand.
AGGGGGGCTCGTTGTCGATATGAAGTGGAAGAGTCACCATCTCTCATCCGCCACGATCTCATCCCGCTTTGACCAGCAGATCCGCGTGCGTTATGGAGATCAGGTCAAACGGCTCTCGCTCCGTGCCGGTGAGCCGGTAACTTTGACAGAGACTGACTTTCAGTGACATGAGACAACCGTTGGATTATGGATATTGTCAAGCCGCGCCCCTTTTGGAATGGATGAGCCATAAATGGGCGTTGGTCACACTGCTCCGCATGGAAGAGGCATGTAGGGAAAACAGGACCGGCTCCGGCATCCGGTTCGGTGACTTATACCGGACCATTCCCTCCATCTCGGAGAAGATGCTGGCTTCTACGTTAGATTATCTGGAAACAGAGGGGTTGGTGAGCCGGACTGCCTATCAGTCATTACCGCTCCGGGTGGAGTATGCACTGACCCCATTGGCCAAACAGTTTCTGCGGGAAATCAGTTATGTGATCCAATGGGGACAATTGCATCATGAGGAGATTCTACACGCAAGGCAGAAGCCCCGTTGACTATTCCTTGAAGTCGAAGCGTTTCGCAATCCGATCGACCATGACAGCAATGGCGCCGTCGCCCGTCACGTTGCAGGCCGTACCGAAACTGTCCATGGCAATGTAGAGGGCGATCATCAGGGCCTGCATGGTCTCGTTGAAGCCTAACATGCTCTGCAAGACACCCAAGGCTGCCATAATGGCTCCTCCCGGAACACCCGGTGCCGCTACCATGGTGATACCCAGCATCATGATGAAGCCGGCAAAGTCAGCAAACAGGATCGGCTGACCGGACATGATCAGAATGGCCATGGCACATGCCGTAATCTTCATCGTACTGCCGGACAAATGGATGGTGGCACAAAGTGGTATCACAAAAATGGCGATACTGCTCCGTACCCCGTTCTTGACCGCTTGTGCCAATGTCACAGGGATCGTGGCAGCAGACGACTGTGTGCCCAAGGCTGTGGCATAGGCCGGCAACATATTCTTCAACAATCTGAAGGGGTTGCGATGGCTGACAGCTCCGGCAATGACGAACTGGATGAGCAGCAGGAGCACATGCAGCACAAAGATCACCAGAATCACCTTCAGGAACATGCTGATGATGCTCATGACCTGTCCGCTCACGGTCATGTTGAGGAAAATGCCAAAAATATGAAGGGGCAGCAAGGGGATGATCACGGAACTGATCACCATCTCAATAGATC
>JBJECC010000246.1:0-5230 GCA_051870655.1 Parabacteroides sp.
CTTCAAACTGCATTACATCCAAATCCTCCGGAACCGACTTCAACACATGGTAATCCATATCCAACAATGAAGCAGCCAGATACTCTACCGTAGCAAAACCCTGTCCATACTTACCGCTGTCCGTCAGTTTCTGAATCAATGAAGCTGGGATCACCTCACCGGTCTGATAATGCTTCGCATACACCTTCAACACCTCCGGCTCAAACACCCAATGTTCCATCACCTGTGAAGGCAGCTCCACGAAATCGCGTGGCACACCGGACACACCATAGTAATGGATATTCTTGAAGAGATTGTGGAGTCCATGACCGAACTCATGGAACAGCGTATTGGCCTCGTCAGCACTCAACAGAGCCGGTTGTCCCGGAGCCGGTTGGGAGAAATTGCAGACAATGGTCACTACCGGTGCCACCCGCTTGCCATCCTGATAAGACTGTGAACGATAGGTACCGCACCAGGCGCCACCCCGTTTGCTGGCCCGCGGGAAAAAGTCCATATAGAGTACACCGAGATGCGTACCATCCTTATCCTTACATTCAAAAGCCTGTGCATCAGGATGAGGTAACGGCAGATCCTGCAACGGAGTGAACGTTATGCCGTACAACTTGTTGGCTACATAAAAAGCCCCCTCACGCACCTGGTTCAGCTCCAGATAGGGACGCACTTCATTCTCGTCCAGATCAAATTTGGCCTTCTTCGCTTTTTCGAAATAGTAACGCCAATCCCAGCCTTCTGCCTCGAAATGCTTTCCCTCCTTCTGGATCTCAGTCTGAATGTCGGCCAGTTCCTCTTTGGCCTTGGCCAAAGCCGGCTTCCACAGTTGGTCTAACAACTGATAAACGGCTTCCGGTGTCTTGGCCATCCGGTCTTCCAACACGAAATCCGCATAGGTCTCATACCCCATCAGACGCGCCTTTTCCAACCGTTTCGTAATCAACTGACGGACCACCTCTTTATTGTCCGCATCATTGTTCCGATTGCCCCGGTTGATGTAACCCTTGAAGATATCCTCACGTAACTCCCGATTGTCAGCATATTGCAGGAAAGGCATGACACTCGGATTATGCAAGGTGAAGAGCCATTTGCCTTCCATGCCGGCTTCCTTGGCCGCCTCTGCTGCATTGGCCACCAAATTGGCCGGAAGACCGGACAGATCCTCCTTCTTTTCAATCACCAACTGATAATCATTGGTCTCTTTCAGCATATTCTGGCCGAACGTGAGTTGCAGCATGGAGATTTCCGCATTCAACTCACGCAACGCAACCTGTTTCTCTTCCGGCAGGTTCGCACCTCCATTCACAAAATCCTTATACGTCTCTTCCAGCAGTTTCATCTGCTCCGCATCCAAACCCAACGATTCACGCTTGTCATACACCGCCTTCACCTGAGCGAACAACTTCGGGTTCAGCATAATGTCGTCACTATGCTTGGAGAAAAGCGGAGACATCTCCCGGCTTAACGCCTGCATCTCGTCTGTCGTATTGGCACTGTTCTGACCGTAAAATACGATCTGTGCCTTACGCAACAGGGCACCTGACTGATCCAAGGCGACAATCACATTCTCGAATGTCGGATCGGATTGATTGCAAATGGCCTCAATCTCGGCCTTCTGCTCCTCCATTCCTTGAAGGAAAGCAGGTTTGTAGTCTGCCAGCTGAATCTGGTCAAACGGAGGAACCCCAAACGGAGTGGTGTACTCCGCAAAGAAGGGATTCTCATGAAGACCCTCATTCGGCTGTCCCGGTTGGTTGCAAGCGGTGATTGCCGCCACCAATCCGGCTGTCATGATCCATTTTTTCATATCTACTCTATATTATGTAATTATTTCAGTCCCCGATTCTTCAATAGCGGATCAATACTGGGTTCATGTCCGCGGAAACGCTTGTACATCTCCATGGCATCGTCAATACCACCCGGTGTCAGCACATAGTTGCGGAATTTCGTAGCCACCTCCTGATTGAAGATATCTCCCGTCTCCTGATAGGCTTCGTATGCATCCGCATCCAACACTTCTGCCCACATATAGCTATAATAACCGGCTGTGTATCCGCCACCCATCGTGTGGGCAAAGTAAGTTGTCCGATACCGGGGAGGAATCTGACGGATCAACCCGCGCCCTCTCATGGACTTCTCCTCAAACGATTCAATAGCCAGGTCGGAAGGAATCTCTTTCAACACATGATAGTCCATATCCAGCAAGGAAGCGGCCACATACTCCGTCGTGGCAAAGCCCTGTCCATATTTACCGCTCTTGACCATCTTGTCCACCAATGCCTGCGGCATCACCTCACCGGTCTGATAATGCTTCGCATACACCTTCAGCACCTCCGGCTCAAACACCCAGTGTTCCATGATTTGAGAGGGCAACTCCACAAAATCGATCGGCACATCCGCCACTCCATAATAGTGAACGTCCCCAAAAAGACTGTGCAACGCATGACCGAACTCATGGAAGATAGTCTCCGCCTCATCCGCACTCAACAGGGCCGGTTGTCCCTCCGCTGGCTTACTGAAGTTGAAGACCGTTGTCACCACCGGAGCCACCCGCTTGCCATCCCGATAGGTCTGTGACCGATAGCCTCCGCACCAAGCACCCCCGCTCTTGCCCGGACGTGTATAAAAATCCATGTATAAAATACCCAGATGGGTGCCATCCTTGTCCTTACATTCGAAAGCAAAGGCATCGGGATCCGGCTTCGGAATGTCGGTACGCTCCGTAAAGGTAATGCCATACAACTTGTTGGCTACATAAAAAGCACCGTCTCGCACGTGACTCAACTCCAGATAGGGACGCACGGCATTTTCATCCAGGTCAAACTTGGCCTTCTTGGCTTTCTCGAAATAGTAACGCCAATCCCAGCCTTCCGCTTCAAAGTCACCACCCTCCTTTCGAATTTCCGCCTGTATATCGGCCAGTTCCTCTTTGGCCTTGGCCAAGGCAGGAGTCCATACCTGATCCAGCAGACGATAGACATTCTCCTCATTTTTGGCCATATTACGATCCAGTACGTAGGCTGCATAATCCGGGAATCCCATGATCTTGGCCTTTTCCAGACGGGCAGCGACCAACTGTTTCACAATCTCCTTGTTGTCATTCGCATTCCCTTGATTGCCCCGGTTGATATAGGCTTTAAAAATCTGCTCGCGCAAAGCCCGGTTGTCCGCATATTGCAAGAAGGGCATCACGCTCGGATTGTGCAACGTGAAAATCCATTGGCCTGACTTGCCGGCAGACTCAGCTGCTTCAGCTGCAGCAGCAACCGCCGTCTCAGGCAGACCGGACAGATCCTCCTGTTTTTCTACAACCAACTGAAATCCATTGGTCTCCTTCAACAGATTCTGGCTGAAGGTAAGCTCCAACTGGGAAATCTGCTCATTGACCTTCCGTAGGGCAGCCTGCTGATCGGCAGACAGATTGGCACCGCCCCGCACAAAGCTCTTATACGTCTCTTCCAACAACTTCATCTGCTCCGCATCCAGCCCCAGCCCAGCCCGCTGCTCATACACGGCCTTGACCCGGACAAACAGTTCCGGATTCAAACGAATATCATCGCTATGCTGGGAAAACAAAGGAGAGAGCTCCTGCTCCAGGGCCTGGATCTCCTCTGTGGTGTTGATACTGGACTCATTGAAGAAGGCAGCACTCGCCTTGTTCAACAACTGGCCGCTCTGGTCAAGCGCCACAATCGTGTTCTCAAAAGTCGGAGCCTCCGGATTCTTCACAATCGCCTCAATCTCGGCTTTCTGTTCCTCCATACCCTTCAACAAGGCCGGTTTGTAGTCGGCAAACTTGATCTGGTCAAACGGGGGGACACCAAACGGAGTCTGATACTCCGTAAAGAAGGGATTCGCCTGTCCGTCAGCGGCACCCTCCTGCTTTGTCTGGGAGCAGGCACCCAATACAACTGCCAAACCGGCAGCCATCCATATTTTATTCATATCGGTATGTAAATTTATGAAAAAGGGACGACCGAAACCCAGCCATCCCTTTCCAACATTTCATTATTTTGAATTGTATGACACAAATTATTTCTTGAAACGAGCTTCCAGCTTTTCCAGCATATCTTTTGTCATGGCATCCAAGTCATACTCCGGCTTCCAACCCCACTCGTTACGAGCGCACGTGTCATCCAAAGAGTTTGGCCATGAATCAGCAATAGCCTGGCGCAACGGATCGACTTGATATTCCATCTGGAAATCGGGACGATACTTCTTGATACTGTTATAAATGATCTCCGGATCAAAGCTCATAGAAGCGATATTGAAAGAGTTACGGTGCACGAACTTCGTAGAGTCAGCCTCCATAATCTCAATGGCAGCACGCAAACCGTCCGGCATATACATCATATCCATGAATGTTCCGGCAGCAATCGGGCAAACGAACTTCTCACCCTTGGCAGCTGAATAGTAAATATCCACTGCATAGTCTGTCGTACCACCTCCCGGAGGAGTCACGTAAGAGATCAAGCCCGGGAAACGGACGGAACGAGTATCCACACCGAAACGGATGTTGTAATAATCGCTCAGCAACTCACCGGATACTTTTGTCACCCCATACATTGTACGCGGGTTACGGATGGTATCCTGCGGTGTCTTGTCCTTCGGGGTGTTGTTTCCGAAGACACCGATTGAACTGGGTGTAAACACGGCACAATGCATTTCACGTGCCACCTCCAATACATTGAACAAGCCACCCATACCGATTTTCCAAGCCAACTGTGGCTTTGCTTCTGCAACAGCGGAAAGAAGTGCTGCCAAATTATAAATTGTATCAATATTGTATTTGGCTACGGTTTCAGCAATCTGTTGTTCGTTCGTGATATCCACAATTGAACTGGGACCTGATTCCAACAACTCTCCTTTGGGCTCTGCACCTGGGATATACCCCGCTACAACGTTCTTGCCGCCGTAGATACTACGCAATTTCATCGTCAACTCTGAGCCGATCTGACCAGTAGATCCAATAATCAATACATTTTTCATTCTGTTTTCTGCATTAAGTTTTTTTCAATGCACAAATGTAGAGAGATTATTTCGAACGGCCTTAATAAATAAACGAAAAAAAAGCCTGCTGCCACATTTTTTTGTGACAACAGGCTTTGTCCTATGGATAGAACTGTCCGATTGATCAATTCCGGAATATCAGTCCGTCACCTTGTCTGTCGATCGTAATGGCATGTTCCCGATTGACATGTCCGCTCAAAATCTCTTTCGAGAGTTCATTCAAGAC
>JBJECC010000247.1:0-5225 GCA_051870655.1 Parabacteroides sp.
TGATAAGCCGGTAGGGTTTTCCTGCCGGCTCTTTTATACTCCTATATCCAATTAGAATGCATAACCAAAACCGATGTTGAGATAGATAGGGAACATGGAGAAGGTGATCGTTTCAAATCCCGTTTCAAAAATATCATTCAGTCCCCAGGTCAGATCGCCTGAAACAATCAGATGTTTGAAGGCGCGCCATTCCACACCAGCCTGGACACCCCACGCAAAGGAGCGCAGGTTGTCGGAGAAATCATAGGAAGCCCGGTTGTCGTCGTGGAACTCCACCTTGGTGCCTGTAGGATTGTTTTCCCGCAGATAACCGTCATAGACATAGCCGGAGAAATCACCGCTCGTCTTGAACGACAGATAGGGTCCTGCCGACAGGTTGATCCGGTTGTTTAACCGATAGACAGCCAAAATCGGAAGCGAGAAATAATCCATATCTACTTTGGTCTGCACGCCTCCGGTCCAGTTCCCTTTCAGCTTCTCACCTCCGGCACCGATGATCTCCATGCCGTAGTTTTTGACCGTCGCTTTCGTCTCCATACCTTTGTTTTCCAACTTCAGACCGATCTGGGCTCCCCAACGCTTCTCTGCACCGAACCATTTCCGAATGTCTCCTTCGATGGCAATCGAAAGTCCGGGCCGGTAACTGTCGATGGAACGGATCTCTCGCGGTAAAGGAATCGGGGAGGTTCCACCCACATTAAAACCGGCTTTCACCTGATACTCCAATCCTCGCAAAGAGGACCACACAATGCCCTTGTTCACATCTTTCTGTGCGACTGCACTTCCCAAAAGGCACCAGGCTGCCAACACAGCCATGCTGATCTGTCTTATTCTTCTGCACATACGACCTCCACTTCATCAATGAATAATGTACTACCTTCTGCCCCTTCAAACGTATCGCCATGGATACTTGACGAGAAGATGATGCCCAATTTGTATTCGCCCCGTGCCAACTTGTCCGGATCGACCGTTCGTCCCGGACGGGTGACAAAGGGAATATAGAAATGGGTCCATTCGTCTGTCTCCTGCTGATTCTCGATCCGGGCTACAGAGACCAGATTAGGACTGGTCAGCCCGTTGAAGCCGTCCAGGTATTTGACCTTGTCATCTGTCTCGTAAAAGATGGCATAGATGTCGCACTGGTCTTTCATGCCAGGCATGGGTTCTCCGTTTTTCTTATAGACCTCGCCTGCCTTATACTTGTAGTAACCGCTTAAAAAGGCGGGTACATGTTCAAAGGGACGGCCTAACAACGTGCCCTTCCGGGCATCTGGAATGGCATTCAGGATGTCGAAGGTGCCGATATACAGATTGCCGGCTGCGATGGGCATGCCGAACATGCTTCCGAAATCCCCGGTGCTGCAAGTCACCAGTTTGGCACATTTGCCCAAATAACCGTTGTTGTCCTGCATGGTCGGAAACTCATACATGCCCAATTGATTATTGGTCAAGGCAAAGCCTCCGTTTCCACTGGCCCACGTCACCGAGTCGCCATTTTCCAGAATGTCATAAAAGATCTGGTAACGATGGTTGGTCGGTTCCAATGTGACCTGTTCAAAATGATACTCCGTACTGACACCCGACACGATGCAACGTACGGTGTAGGTCTTTGTCCAGTTCCGGTCTTCGGACGTGACCACATACTTTTGCGGGGTAGAAAAGTCAAAAGCTGTACCACTGGCCGGTGAAATGGTCGCACCCGGTGTCAACGTGAACTCCGGAGCCAGCCGGGAGATGTCAGCATCTCCTTTTACCGTTAACGTCACCGTTTCATTCTCGATTTCCGGATCGACTTTCAACACATCGCCCGGTACGATGCATGTCAAAATATCCGCTTCTGCATTAGGAGCCTCCTCGCGGATACAGGAAAAAAGGGCAAGCAGTCCAAAAGCTGCTACCCAACCACTCATTTGTTTCATAATCCTATCTAATACATTCATCTGATTGATTTCTTATTCTTTTCCACCCGGATGCGTGCATCTACGGCGAACAGGCCCTCGTCTGTCGCGATCAGCGGGTTGATGTCCATTTCCTTGATTTCGGTAGCGAAGCGGAGCAGAGTGGAGAGACGGACGATCAGATCTGCATAGGCAGACTCGTTGACTCCCTGTTGCCCGCGCGTACCTTTTATAATAGGATAACCGCGCAAGGAACGGATCATAGAATAGGCCTCGCTGGAAGAGAGAGGGGCCAATCCGTAGGAGACATCTTTCAATACCTCCACAAAGATGCCTCCCAATCCACAGAACACCACATGCCCGAAACGCTCCTCATATTTGGCGCCCAAGAAGAGTTCGCATCCCTTCAACATCGGTTGCACTAAAATGGAGGTCACATCGGGCAGACGCATCATCCGCTCAAACTCAAACAGCAGATGTTCGTCACAACGGATGTTGAGTGCCACGCCTCCTATATCACTCTTATGAATCGGACCCACCACTTTGGCTGCGACCGGATAGCGGACACGACGGGCAAACTCCAGCAACACCTCCGGCTGGTCGGATACACACTCTTCGGCCAATGGAATCTGTGCCGCCTGCAACAAGGCCCGTACTTCGGTCGGGGAGAGATAACCGTCTGTTTCCACCTGGTCAATCAGTTGCCGGATTTTCGGGACATCCACTCCATAGAGCTGGATGTCACTGCTGGCAGGACAGGGGGTATTCAATACCCGCGAAAGGGCAGCCCCGAGGGTGACTTCATCTGTGAAATTCACATGTCCCTTTCGGATAAAACTCCGCACCTCCGGTCCGGCGGTCACAATGGAGGGCAAGATCGGGAAAATCGGTTTGCGGCAACTCTCCATTTTCTTGTGGAGCAGATCAAACGCATCGTTCAGTTTTTGCAATCCGGTACTGCCGAAAATGACCATCATGAGATCCACATTATCAAATTTCTCCTCACAATAGTCAATGGCTGTAGCCAGATGCGCAACCGTACCGGTTCCGATGATGTCGATCGGATTCCCGACAGCGGCTCCCGGCAATAATTTGGATTTTAACTCTTCGGCTAATGCCCCTTCAAAAGGAGGAACATTGAGGTGTCCCTTGGAGAGGGCATCCGCCAACATCACAGCCGGACCTCCTGCGTGGGTCACAATGGCACAATTCTTTCCCTTTACCTCTTTCAGGGTAAAGATACTGGCCACGGTGGTCAACTCTTCCCGACTGAAACAACGTACAACACCCGCCTTACGGAAGAGAGCCTCCACGGCTGAGTCCGAACTGGCAATGGCTCCGGTATGCGAAGAGGCCGCCCGTTTGCCGGACTCGGTTGCTCCCGCTTTGATGGCTGCAATACGGCATCCCTTCCGGATCAGGGAAGAGGCATGGAACAACAGTTTGTCCGGCTGTTTGATCTGTTCGATGTATAATATTTTAATTTTGGAGTCTCTTCCCTCCTGATAGGTCTGGTCCATGTATTCCAACACATCCTCCACACCGATCTGTTTGGAGTTTCCCACAGACCAGACCGAGGAAAACCTCAGCCCTTTTGTCAGGGCCGACTCAATGATATAAAGTGCCGTGGCTCCGGAACTGGAGATGAAGTCAACCCCTTCGGGATGGAACTCCGGAATGGGTCGTGTGAAGACACCGTGGAATTTCATGTTCATCAGGCCGATGCAGTTCGGACCGATCATGGAGGCTCCGGCACTGTTCACGATGTCAAGCATCTGTTGCTCCAACACACCTCCCTCTGCCGTCTCCTCACCGAATCCGGCGGAAATCACGATGAAGGCCTTCACTCCCTTCTTTTGGGCCAGTATTTCCATCACCTGCGGACAGGCCCGATTGGGCACCGAAATGATGGCCAATTCCACCGGTGGAATCTCATCGACTGAGGCATAGGTACGCAAGCCCTGTACCTCCTGGTCTTTGGCATTGACTACATATAATTCACCGTTGTAGTTACCATCCAGCAGGTTTCGGACAATCTGGCCGCCCGGCTTATGGACATTATTAGACCCTCCTACCACTACAATACTATGAGGATCAACAAGTTCTCTGTTTATCATACGATTCAGGTCTTAAAGGTTCATACTGATCGGAAACAAATATACTCTTTTTATGGGAGACCGAAAAAAGAACGAATCATGATTTTTATCTATAATTCATTGCTCAATTTACAATTTTCAATTATTTTTGTCGGTAACATTGGAAAGAATTGTATTTCGATCGTTAGAACGGAATAAGTGCAAGAAATAATACCATAAAACTAATGACTAAAAAAAGTAATTCAAACCATTCTCTCTTTGTCATAGCAGGCGTTGCCATTGGTGTCGCCTTGTCTGTCGGCACATACAAGACCGCTGTCTATTTTTCATCGGATGAGTCCTGTATGATGTGCCATGTGCACCCGCATGCAGAAGAAAGCTGGAAGTTGTCGAAGCACGTGAACAACGGTAGCGGTGTGAAAACCCATTGTGTGGCTTGCCACTTGCCGCCACAGAGTCAGACATGGGCCCATTATTCGGCAAAGGCCAAATTGGGATTGCTGGATGTCTGGTCTTATCTGACCAAGGACAGTGCGGATTTCAACTGGGACATGAAGTCGGAGTTGGAACATGCTGTGAAGTATATTCCGAATGAGTCTTGCAAGGAATGTCACCAGAACCTCTTTCCGAGTGGCATTTCGGATGATGGTGTGACCGCCCATCTCTATTATGATGAAAACGAAGAAAAATTGGATCTGCAGTGTATCAGCTGTCACCTCGATGCCGGACACTACAATCCCAACTATAATCACTCGAAGCTGGCCGGTGTACCGGGTACGGGTAATAATACAGCCACTGTCGATACCAGCCTCTTCTTCAAGCAACCTACCGAGATTACCGCTTTTGCAGATTACGTAGAACAGATTCCGGGTACTATGGTTTCCTTCAAGATGGTTGCCGTCCCGGGCGGTACGTTCCAGATGGGAAGCCCCTCTAACGAACCTTTCCATAAGGCCGATGAGAGTCCGGTGCATAAAGTGACTGTCAGCGATTTCTTCATGGCAGAAGTGGAAGTGACATGGGATCAGTATTGGGCTTTCTACGGCAGTACGATGAGCGAGGGCCGTACACCGCCTGAAACGGTATATGCTAACAACAGCAATGATCCGGATGTGGATGCGATCTCTGGTCCGACACCTCCGTTCGGTTTCCCGGATCAAGGATGGGGTAGTGGTGACCGTCCGGCCATCACGATGACTCACTATGCTGCGGAAACTTTCTGTCAGTGGTT
>JBJECC010000248.1:0-5185 GCA_051870655.1 Parabacteroides sp.
CCACACCCGGAAGGTCCCATAATGGCTACAAACTCACCCTCCTTTACCTCCAACGAGACGTTGTTCAATGCGATGGTTTCAATGGATTCCGTACGGAAGAACTTACTCAAATTCTCTAATTTAATCATGGCTCTATTGTTTTTTATTATTTCCTTAAACTTCAAATACATAATTTACTCTGTCTTGATATTGGTGGCCGGATTCTCATGAGCGACCTGCCAGTTCTGGAACGTGACGGTCAAGGCCGTGACTAACGACACCAGCAGGAAGACAAGCGGAAAGACCCACCAGTAAAGGGGTATCCGATAAGCAAAGTTCTCCAACCAACGTTGCACACCGAACCAGGCAAGCGGTGCTCCCAACACAAAGCAGACCAACAGAATGCGGAAATAGTTCCGGTTGAACAGCAGCAGGATCTCCGTGACAGAAGCCCCCATCACCCGACGAACGGCGATCTCCTTCCGACGATACTCACTGTCAAACATCACCAACCCAAAGACACCCACGATGGAGAGGCAGATGGCCACGAAACTGAACAGAGCGATCAGATTCGTCATCTTCATCTCCTTCTCATAGTTTCGTTGCAACACCTCGTCATAGAAACAGATCGTAAAAGGATATTCCGGATCAAACTCCTTCACCGTGGCCTGCACATGGGACATACAGGCTTTCAGATCGCTGCCCGCCTTGCATTTCACGGCTGCCCAATTATACCAGGCACTGTGCTCCTGTCCCCATGTATATTTTCCCCAGATGAAAAAAGCCATCGGTCCGACAGACTGACGGAACGAGGCGAACTTCACGTCATCCATGAACCCGATGATCTCCCCAGCCGATTGAATCTTGTCCCCCACCTCCAGGGCATATTGCTCCTTCGCGGCCTGGTTGAAAATCAAATAGCCTGTTTCAGAAAGATTGTCTTCCGGACGGAAGTCACGTCCTTCCGTCACCGGAATCCCCATGACCTGAAGAAAATTGTAATCGACCGGGAAACACTGGAAATTGATGTTTTTCCCATCTTTGTAGGGACGCCCCCACCCCATGTACATATCACTTGAGCCCAACACGAACTGGGAGTAGGCGACATCCGAAATGCCGGAATACTGCTTCAACCGGGAGGCAAACGCCTCCAGATTCTTGTTCATCGTCGTGTTCAATGTACCGACCATGATCACCTCATCGTGATCAAATCCCATGGGGGCATGGCGCATATACCAATTCTGGAGGTACATGAATGCCGCACCGATAATGAGAGAAAAGGAGGCCATATATTGAATGCCTACCAGCACACTACGCATCCGTCTGCCGGTAGGCGAAAGGCCGAAATTACCCTTCAACACCAAAGCCGGCGGGAAGGATGTGATGTAATAAGCCGGATAGAGCCCAGCAAACAGCCCCACAAGCAGTGACAGGATAGCCATTCCCCCCACAACCACCGGTTGGGCCGCAATGGAAAGATCGGCCTCCACCAAGGAGGTGAAGAACGGGTTCGTATCAATATACAAAAGCCAGAGCAGCGACAACAGATAGGCTCCGAAACTGATCCCGACCGCCTCCAACAGCAAGCCCACACGCAACGCACCGTCAGACGAGCCCAACACTTTCTGCGTATTGATGCTCCGGATACGCATCGGGGTGATGGCCGTGGTGAAGTTCATGAAGTTGATGCCGGCAATCAGCAGAATCAGCCCCCCGATCAGCGTCAGTACCCACAGCATCGTGGGATTGGCTTTCGGCAAAGAATCCCAAGAGATGTTCTGTACGAAATGGAAAGCGGGCAAGGGATGAAAGACCAGATCCAACTCCTTCCATTCAAACTCATCGCCGAAAAGATCTTTCCCATGCATCTTCTTGAAATGATCCACCACAGAGGGAATCTGGACAGGATCGTCAAAACGGACAAAAAACGAATAGTTCCAGTTTTCATTCGAATGATAATTCTCCCGACCCATATTCTCATACACCACATTCCGCAACGAACAATTGCGGGGAAAATCCCGATAGACCCCTTTCACCACCTTCGGATCCTCCTGTTCGTTCTGAGACACCAGCAGCTTACCCACAGCCGGTTCATCGCCAAACAGTTTCTTTGCCAGACTTTGTGGCAGCAAGACACTGTTCGGCTCCTCCCAAGTGCTGGCCTCACCCTCCACCAAGTCGAAGTCAAACACGCGCATCAACCCATCGCTTGCGCGCAAGAAAGTCTCCTGAAAACCGTACCGGTCACTTCCCTGTTCCACATAGAAAAAATGATTCTCCACAAAAGTGGACCACAATACCCCTGCTTCAATGTGAGGGGATGACTCCACGAAGGCACGGGCAATCGGACGGTTCACCAAGACTTGGCGGCCACCGTTTGCATTCACAACCTCCATGCAGGCAATCCGATAGCCCTGTGTCTGGCAGCTGTCAAACGAATAGTCATGCCACACCTGCATCATAATGGCCATAAAGGCCGTGAAGGCTACGCTCAACCCCAAAAGGTTCAGAAACGAGGCTAATGGAAAACGCCTCACAATACTTTTAAAATTTCTCCATGTTGCGTACATAATATCCTACATTAATATGATAGTTATACATTTCTCTATGTCATTCACTCTTCAATGCTACGACCGGATTCTCATGGGCCGCCTGGTTGGACTGCCAACCCACGACGGTCAAGACAATCAAAAGTACCAACAGCACACTGCCCAGGAAGAAATACCAGGAAAGCGGCACCTTGTCAGCAAACTGGGACAACCACTGCTGTGCCACAAAATAGGCGATCCCGGCCCCTGTCAACACCGAAGGCAGAGCGATGCGGGCCACATCGCTCATGAACATCCCGATCACCTCACGAGTCGTGGCTCCATTAACCCGTCGGATGGCAATCTCCCGACGACGTCGGCTCACCTCATCAGCCGTATAGCCGACCAGCCCGATCAAGGAGATGACCAACGTCACCAGGCCACCTATCAGCACACTATCGCGGAACCGGCGGGAATCCCGATAACAATTGTTCAACTCGGCCCGGTAGCTATGCAGGAAAAACTCCTTGTCGGGAAACAGCTGCTGCAAGGTCTGTTGGGCACGCATCATCGCCTGACTGTCTAAACGATGGAAACGGATCATCACCAGTTCGGAAGGGGCAGCACGGTAAAAGAGAACGCTGGGACGCTTGTCCAGTTGTTCCAACGAACCGATCTGAAAGTCCTCATAGACCCCACAGATCGTAAAGACATCACGCGCTTCACTCTCTGTAATATGTTGGCTGTGTTCCGTCACAAAAATCTGCTTGCCCACTGCCCCGTCACTCCAATCTTGCAGTGTCTGCATCTTCTCCACAAAACTCCGGCTGACCATCACTTCGTGAGAGGAGGAGACATGTTCCGTGAAGGAGCTGCCCGCCACCACCGGAATGTCGAACAAGTCCAGATAGCCGTCACCACACCAATACAGATCGGCAATATTGAAAAGTGCCTGCTCAACGCCTGGCAAGTGGATCAGATTACCGCTGGCCCCTTCATAGAAAAGGGAGGAACCGCTACTCACCGCCTTCACTTCCGGGAGACGCGACAACTCGTCAATCAGCTTCACCCGACTCAGCGAATCGGTACCCGACAATTGGCAATAGGCCAGATCCTCACACGCATAGCCGGGATTGTCATGTGTCATCCGATGATATTGCCGGTCAATGACCACCAGGAGAGACAACAAAAAGCCGGCTGCCACAAACTGGACAAAGAGCAACGCCAACTTCCAATGGCGTTTGTTCTCCTTCAGATTCCGGAATGCAGCCGCCACCGGAATACGGACAAAAAGGAAACCGGGCACCAAACCGGTGGTCAGCAGGACAAGCAAGCAAATGACAGCCAGCAAGAGGGTGCCTTTGCTGACAAACAACGTGGAGAGCGAAGCGGAAAGCAGCTCCGCCACCCAATCCTGGCAGACCACCACCAACAGCCCCGCCACAACTAGTGACAACAGCAAGTGGACAAAGGCCTCAGAGAAGACCAGACCATGGATGTTACCGGCCGAGGCACCGTAACATTTCCGAACGGAAATCTCTTTGGTCCGATTGATGATGGAGGAGACCACAATCAGGATGTAGTTCATGACGGCTGTCAGAATCAAGGCAAAAGCCAATAACGAGAGCAGCCAGATCATCCGTTTCACGGTCGGCTGGCTATCGTGGAGATTGGATAATGCATGGAGCGTAAAATGGATTTCATACCCCATTTTCTCCACGGCCTCCTGATCCACGTGATTCGCATAGAGTGCAGCCAACTCATCGGTCAATGATTCCGGAGAGACACCGGCCTGCAACTTCACAAACCCCATGTAACGGTCGTTTCCCATCCAGTTGTGTGCACTGTCCCACGACCATAAATCCCACGCAGAAGACATGGACAACAGGACATCCTTCTCATAGAGCAGTGATTTTTCCGGAAACGCACGAAAGATCCCTCCAATGGTCAGCTCATAGCCCGGCATGTCCTGCAACGTAAAGGTCTGTCCGACCACATCGCCACCCAGCTTCTCAGCCAATTCGTCGGAGATCATTACCTGCCGTTTGGCGGCAAGTACCTCTTTCGGATCTCCTACCAGAACAGGTCGTGTAAACAGATCGAAGAAGGAGGTGTCTGCCAACACCACCTGATGAGCCCTGTATTTCCGCTGGCTCTTCACCATTGTCAGTGGGGCGTTTTCCAACAGCTCCGTAAAGCGCGTCGCCTGTTCGACACGAGGCATCTCCTCTTTCATGCCAACAACCACCCCACCGGGGACACGCTCCCACTCACGCAATTCTCCATTTTGCAAAGCCACCGTCTGCACCTGATAAATCCGATCCGCATCCTGCACGAAGTCGTCATAGGATTGTTCCATATATACTTTGGCAATCAACACCAGTCCGACCGCCAATCCGATCCCCAAGGAGAGGATTTTCATCACATTGTGGCTACCCCGTTTGAAAAGAGAGCGCACGGCAATTTCCAAATTTCTCATGCTCGCTTGTTTTATCAGTTATCTTTTTCCTAAAAACAAGCAAAAAATGTGCCAAACTTGTAATTTATTTATTATCAACTAAGTAATATCATTTCACAATTTGCAAAGTGTCTAATTTTTTGACACTGCTGTCCAATTTTTTGACACTTGTCCGGAGGTATGGATTCCCCTTAATGGTAAAACAGTAAAGTTTTGCGCT
>JBJECC010000249.1:0-5133 GCA_051870655.1 Parabacteroides sp.
CGGGATAGTTGTCTTGCGGATTCCCTTCGAAGAAGGTACGGCCTTCTGCCTTGGCCTTCTCGATCAGTTCCGGAGCCAACGGGCCCGGCAGACGTCCGGCCTTTCCTAAGATCATGTCCCAAATGTCGTCGGCGATCATACTCCAACGGGCTTTTCCCTTCTCCATCTGCATCACGTTCATCAAAGCCAGATTCTTTACATACTGACTGAACGGAGTCACCAATGGAGGGTAGCCGACACGCGGCCATACGTATGACACTTCGTTGAATAGTTTGATCAACAACTGATCCTGACTCATCAACGGCTTGTTGTTCTTGATGTTGTTTTTGTTGATCGACTCCAGATTCTTCTCCAGGTCTGCCATCAGACTACCCATCATGCCACCCGGCAATCCCGGAGCAATCAGAAGCGAATTCATGAGCCGGTTTTTGGGACTGATATACAATCCTAAGAAATCATCCATGAACTCCTGGATCATGCCGCGGACTTTCATGTAGGCTTCCATGTTGATTTCCGGTACCTGGAATCCTGCATCCTTCAACATGGCCTGTACGGCCAACAGGTCGGCATGACCGGTTCCCCAAGAGAGCGGTTCCATACCTACATCCACGTAATCGCAACCGGCATTACATACCTCCAGGATGGAAGCCATATTGAAACCGGGACCGGCATGGCTGTGATACTGTACCGGAATCTCCGGATATTTGCTCTTGATATTGGCTACGATACGACCCAATGTATAGGGGCGACCAATGCCGGCCATGTCTTTGATACAGATTTCATCGGCACCCAGTTCTATCAATTCATACGCCATTTTCGTATAATAATCCACCGTGTGGATCGGTGAGTGCGTGATACACAGAGAGCATTGTGAAATCATGCCGGCTGCCTTGGCATATTTGATAGAGGGGGCGATATTGCGTACGTCATTCAGACCACAAAATGTACGGGCAATATCGGTGCCTTGGGCTTTCTTGACTTGATAGAACAGCTGACGAACATCGTCGGGAACAGGGCTCATGCGTAAGCCGTTTAATGCACGGTCCAACATGTGTGTTTGAATGCCGGCTTCCCGGAAAGGTTTTGTCCAGGCACGTACCGCTTTGTTGGGATTCTCTCCAAATAACAGATTCACCTGTTCAAAACCACCGCCATTTGTCTCTACGCGAGCAAAACATCCCATTTCAATGATGGCAGGGGCCACACGGGTGAGCTGGTCAACTGTCGGAACATATTTGCCGGCTGATTGCCACATATCCCGAAAGACCAGACTGAATTTAATCTCTTTCTTCATGTTTCGTATCGTTTATTATATTTTTTCTATCTTGACTACTTTCCCTTTTCCGAATGTAGCCGCACTGACAGCAGCCACCACGGCGGCTGTTTCTTGGTTGGATATGTTTCCGGAGGGATGCACTGTCTGGGCTGCAACAGTGTGTTGTTTCTTGACAACGGTTTCTTCCGGAGCGTATTTGTTGACTAACTGAATCAATCCTTTGCCTAAATTTATCACGATCAACAAGATCAAGAACACAGTGGTCATACCTACGGCCATCAATAATAGCCCAGTTTCAATGTTTTCCATACAAATTTCAAACGGTTACTAAAAAATCACGATGGCAAAATTAGCAAATAATGTAGAGTGGATGAAAACGGATTCTTGTAAAATAAGCATTCGTACGTTAAAGTCACGAAAAAAGAAACATAAATGTCGTTTTTTAGAAAAAAAGAAACCGCGTGAACAAGATTCTTTTGAATCTCCTTTCACGCGGTTGTGTGGTCAAACGGGATCGTTAGTCAACCTGATGCTTGATCGGAGTCATGATGAACGTAAATTCATAATCACCGTAAGGAACCTGGTATTCCGGACGAGCGATCCTGCCCCAGCTGTCTTCACAGCCTAAACCAGTCTGAACTTTGTCCAGACAGAAGTTGGTCAGATCGGCCTTGGCAATTTCCGGAGAGTGACGTTGTCCTTTGCGCATGCCTTCATCCAATGATTCAATGGTGTAGTGTAATGCAGAAGCTGAGAAGGGAGCGGAGGCAACCACTTTCAAACCGTTACCGGCTGCATTCAATAACTTCCACCAACGGATATCTGATTTTGTTCCGTTCTCTTGCGGACGGATGTAAGAGTAGAACTGTTCGTCAACACTCTGGCGATAGATTCCCAGATCAGCACAACCCTTGCGGTCGCTGTAGTTTTCTACCGGACCACGGCCGTAGTACTCTACCGTTTCCAGACACTTCGGCATAGGCATCTGCATACCGAAACGGAACATGGCTGATACCTCTTTGCTCTTGTCGGCTGTCATCTTCTGTGTTACCTTTACAGCACCTACATTATTAATAACGTAAGTCAGATCCAATTTGGCAGAAACACCCGGCATTTCGTAAGAGGCTTCTACAATAGCCTGCTTGTTTTCGATGCGCTGTTTCAAGGAGATCAGTTTCATTTCCGGATTCTTCCAAGCTGCATATTTCTGTTGCAGACGGGCTCCCATGTCATTGTCGGTCGGAGCACGCCAGAAGTTCGGAGTCAAGGCAGCGCCTTCTTCAATCATTTCCTGACCATTGGCTGCATAGCGTACCAAGAAACCTGTACGTTTGTTGAACTCCAGACGATAGCTACAACCCGATACGATCAGATAATTATCGTCATTCTCGATCAACTTCGGAGCAATGGTCTCGATGTTGGTGCGTTCTACATTCTTCAACTCCATATCAGGAGCCTTGTACGGATTCAGTGTCAGCTGATCTTTGGCTACGGCATGGTTCGGTTCCAGAAGGCCATCCCGTTTTTTCAGTTTGTAAGTCACGTTCAGCAACCATTCTGCACATTCGCAAGTCTTGCCCAGATCCAATTTGATCTTGGCGGTCTGTTGCGGTGCTACGTTCAGGTTTTCCACACGGCCTGCACGGATTACCTTACCGCCCTTCAATACCTGCCATTCCATATAGATGTCAGACAGATCACGGAAGAAGTTTTCGTTATAGACATTGATTTCACCGTTTTTCAAATCGGCCGGTGTAGTCCAGATGTTCTGGTAGTAGTACGCCACTTCATACATGTGCGGATTCGGCTTGCGGTCCGGAGAGATCAAACCGTTGTCGCAGAAGTTGTTGTCGCTGGCATCAAACTTGTTGAAGTCACCACCGTAAGCATAGATCATCTCTCCGTTTTTGCCTCTCCAACGTACAGACTGATCTACAAAGTCCCAAATGAAACCACCCTGGTATTTCGGATATTTGCGGATCAGGTCCCAATACTCTTTGAAACCACCTTGAGAGTTACCCATGGCGTGTGCATATTCGCACTGGATCAGCGGTTTGTTGCTATTCGGGTCTGCACTGTATTTCTCACTGTGGTCGTAACCGGCATACATCGGGCAATAAATATCGGTCTTGCCATTTTTGCCAGCCTGTTCATATTGGCAGGCACGGCTCGGATCTTCTGCTTTGATCCAGTCGTAGCAGGCTTCGAAGTTAGGACCATAGCCGGCTTCGTTACCCAGTGACCAGAAAATGATGGCCGGATGGTTGAAGTTTCGCTGTACGTTACGCTGGTTCCGTTCCAAATGGGCCTTGGCGTATGACGGATTCTTGGCCAATGTCTTTTCACCGTACCCCATACCGTGAGATTCGATGTTGGCTTCCGCTACCATGTAGATACCATACTGGTCGCACAGGTCATACCAGAAGTTGTCATCCGGGTAGTGGCAAGTACGTACGGCATTCAAGTTATATTGTTTCATGATCTGGATATCTTGGATCATGCGTTCGCGAGACATGACATAACCGCCGTCCGGATCCAGCTCATGGCGGTCAGCACCTTTGAACAGGACTGCTTGTCCGTTCACCAAGATCTGCCCGTTTTTCAACTCGATCTTGCGGAAACCGACTTTCACCGGAATCACTTCCACCAACTGATTGCCGCTCTTCAACGTAGCACGCAACGTGTACAGATAGGGAGTCTCAGCTGTCCATTTTTTCGGAGAAGCGAGGTTCAATGAGGCTTTGGTTTTACCGGATGCACTGACTGTTTCAGAAGCAACCTTTTCACCGGAGGCATCCAACAGATCCAGTTCAACAGTACCTTTACCCTTCATAGTCAATTCGACAGCCAACGAACCGTCTTTGTATTGGGCATCCAGATCCGGTGTTACGCGGATGTCAGCAATTTGTGTATTCTTGTTACGGGCATACAGATAACTGTCGCGGGCTACACCGCTGTAACGGAAGAAGTCCTGGTCTTCCAGATAGGTGCCGTCACACCAACGGAACACTTGGAAAGCGATCAGGTTTTTCTGACCCGGTTTCAGATAGGGTGTCAAATTGAATTCAGCTTCCAGCTTGCTGTCTTCGCTATAGCCTACATACCGTCCGTTGACCCACAGATAGATATTGGAGGTCACAGAACCGAAGTGAATCAGGATCTCTTTTCCTGTCCATGAGGCAGGCACTTGGATCTCACGACGATACGAGCCGACATGGTTTTCTTCTGTCGGGACTTGGGGAGGATTGTTCTGGAATTGCTCACGCCACGGATAACCTACGTTTACATACTGCGGATCTCCATAACCGTTCAGTTCCCACAAACCCGGTACGGGCATTGTGTCCCATCCTTTGTCATTGAAGTCCACACGATAGAAATCTGTAGGACGGGCATCCGCAGAACGTACCCAGTTGAATTTCCACTGGCCGTTGATTGACATGTAGTTGGTTGACTGTTCCCAGCATCCCTTTTGGGCTGCTTCCGTGCTTTCATACGTAAAATAATGTGTATGCATCGGTGCGCGATTCACGGCATTGACTTGCGGGTCGAGCCACTCATTCGATTGGGCAGTGGCCGTCAAGGCGAATGCTGCCAGCAATCCGGTCATTAATTGTTTATTCATTTCGCTTGATGATTTATGGTTTGGGACAAAGGTAGTATAAAAAAATAAGATGTATTGTATAAAATCTCAATACTGAAAGAAAATTCATTGGAAATTTTTCAATGTCAAGTATATCAGAATATAGTCCAATGGAATCGGAAAAAAATACAACTGACTCCTCTGATGAAACGTCTAATTTTGCGTATTAATAATATATGTATAGAAACGCATTGAGAAATGAGAAAGAGTCAAGATC
>JBJECC010000250.1:0-5127 GCA_051870655.1 Parabacteroides sp.
ATGTTTTAGTATATTCAAAAACTACAGAGGTAAATTTTTATCCCATAAAAAGAGAGGCTTCTGATAAAAGAAAAAATGAAGGGTATTGGAAAGGTTTCTGGAATGCAGCTGATAGGCCAACTATGAGATATGAGCTATTGGGAGTTCTGCCTTTAGAAGGACAATGGAAATGGAAAGAAGAAAAAGCATTGGAGGCAGTAGCTAATTATAATTCATTTTTGGATGCTCAAAAAGAAAATCCAGTTTTAACATTAGAGGATTATTGGAATATAACAGGAAAGAGACAAAAGTATATACGACGTAGAATTGAAAATGGCAAGGGAAAAAATAAAGGAGTTGAGCATTGGGTGGAACCTACAGAGGGAATTCTAAGAACAAGTAATTGGAGTGATATAATAACAACTGAGACTAATTTAAACATGGAGTTGAATTTTTCATCTCCTAAAAGCTTATCATTGATGAATGAGATTATTAAGTTTGGAAATGATAAGAAAGATTCCATCATCCTCGACTTCTTTGCCGGTTCCGGCACAACCCTCCATGCCACGATGCAACTCAATCAAGAGGATGGTGGTCATCGGCAATGTATCTTGGTGACGAACAATGAGAACAAGATCTGTGAGGAGGTGACCTACGAACGTAACAGGCGGGTGATCCAAGGCTATGTGACTCCGAAGGGGGATTTCGTGGAGGGGTTGAAGGCCAACACCCTGCGCTACTATAAGACAAAACTGCTGCCCCGGGCACAAACGAATCAGAATCGGAGGACTTTGATGGCTGCCTGCACAGAGCTGCTCTGCATCCAACAGGACCTCTATGAGGAACAGCCCTACTTTGCCGGACGCAAGCTGAATCCCCATAAAGCCCGCTACTTTGCACAGGGGAAACGGAAGATGCTGGTGATCTACGATGAGCAGACAGTGGATGTGTTTGCCGAGCTGTTGCGGGAAATGGAGGTGGAGGAGCCTATCCGGATCTATCTCTTCTCATTCAACGGCTATCCCTACACGGACAATTTCATGGAGGTGTTGGACAAAGTGGAGCTGTGTGCCCTGCCACAGGCAATCTACAATGTCTATCAACGGGTACTGTCCGAGGAAGAGGAAGCCCTTTCAGAAGAAGAGGAGGAAATGGTATGATCAAGGAGGTACGTTATCAGACAGAGGCCGTGGCGGAACTGGTGGCCAAGACCCGCCGGTTGTTGGAAAGCACAGGCGAACGGAAACGATTGGTGTTCAAGGCTCCCACCGGATCGGGCAAGACCGTGATGGCGAGCAAGCTGCTGGATGAACTGGTGTGTCAGCTGGCAGAAGAGGGGCAGGCGGTTGCCATGATCTGGATCGCCCCCAACAAACTGCACCAGCAGAGCTATTTCCGCATGAAGAGCTATTTCACGGAAAGCCGTCATCTGCATCCCGTGATGTATGACGAACTGGACCATGCGCAGGGTGGTTTCATCAAGCCGGGCGAGATCTTCTTCGTCAACTGGGAGAGCATCAACAAAGACAGCAATCTGATGGTGCGCGAGACGGAGCAGTCCGCTTCGCTCTATGACTTGGTGCGCCGTACCAAAGAGGAGCAGGGAATGCAGCTGCTCGTGGTGATTGACGAGGAACATCTGTTTGGCGGACGGAGTGCCAAACAGTCGGAAAAGGTGTTGAAGCAGTTGGCGGCCAAGGTGGAGATCCGCATCTCTGCCACCCCGATAACGGCTCTGCCCGATGCTCTGGTCACGGTGCCCCGGGAGGAGGTGATCCGTGCCGAGATGATCAAAGAGGGCATCACCATCAACCCCGGCTTGCGGGAGGAGGAGACCGGATTGAGCGAAAACGATTATCTGTTGGATCTGGCCTTGCAACGGAGGAATGAGATCAAGGCGGCTTACGAGGCATTAGGGGTGCGTATCAATCCGTTGCTATTGATCCAGTTGCCTAATGACAATTCGGAGAAGTTGGATGATCAGGAGCGTTCGATCATCGAACAGATCCGGATGCGCTTGGAGATGGAGTATGACATCACGACCGACAACGAACGGTTAGCGATCTGGCTTTCGGGGGAGAAACGTAATGTGGAGGGGTTGGAACGCTCCACGAACCTGACGGAGGTGTTGCTCTTCAAGCAGGCCATTGCCATGGGGTGGGATTGTCCGCGGGCAGCCGTGTTGCTCATCTTCCGGGAGATCAGCAGCACGCAGTTCGGCATCCAGACCGTGGGGCGCATCATGCGTATGCCGGAGCAACGGCACTATCCCAACCAGCTGCTCAACCATGGCTGGGTCTATACCAATCTGAGCCGGGACCGGATCGAGATCGTTGCGGAGGATATGGGCTATCTGTCCAAATCGCTGATGGCCTATCGGCGGGAGGCGTTGCAGAATGTGCGGTTGCAATCGGTCTATAGCGAACGGCTGAGTGCCGACCGTATGCGTCTGGGACCCGACTTCTGGCCGCTGTTGGTGGAGACCTTCAGCCGGAACTGGTTCAACGTGCCGCTTCAATTGAATCTCTTTGCCGCTTCTCCCTTTGAGGAGGTGTCTCCTGCGGAGGGTATGATGGATGTGGCGCGTAACCGTCAAAAGGCCCAGTTGGCAGGCATTGATTTGGGAAATCATGCTGTGCGGGTCTCATTGGTGCGCAATGTGGAGATGACGGGAGAGGCACAAAGCGTCCGTGTCGAAGAGACGAGCCGGGTGGCCTATCGCCGGACACAGGCCGAGCTGCAGACGGAACTGAACCTGTTTCTGGAGCGGTTGCTGACGAAGTTCGAGCGGATCAGTGTCACCTCGTTGCGTGGCTATCTGAACCAGTTCATGGAGGCATATTTACAGATCTTCGAGTCGGATGTGCCCCGGGTGGTCTTGTACAACCAGAACAAAGGCAAGTTTGCCGACCTGCTTTCCAAGGCGATTGCCCGCTATGAGAAGCAGATTACCGACCGTCGGGAGGCCGCCAGGCAACGGGCTTTCAAGGTCTATACGTGGGAGGTACCCGAAGCACGGGAATATAACGAGAACAGCTGCCATGAGGAAGCGGACAGACAGGCCCATGCGTTGCAGCCTTTCGTACAGCAGAACAGTGCATCCACTCCCGAACGGCGGTTTGAGGCCTTCCTGGAGAAAAACCGCAAGGCAATCGACTGGTGGTACAAGAACGGGGATGAGGGCAAACAGCATTATGCCATTCCCTATGAGCCGACGGGTGGAGGCAAGAGACTGTTCTATGTGGATTTCGTACTCCGCATGCGCAACGGTCAGCTCTTCCTGTTCGACACGAAAAGTGCGGAGAGCGATGCAGAGGCCCCACAGAAGCACAATGCGCTCTTGCGCTATATGCAAGAGGTGCATCCCAAGCAGCATCTGAAAGGCGGTGTGCTGATCGAGGACGTGCGGACAGGCAACTGGCTCTATTCTCCGCTGCCGATTACGGACACGACCGACACCCTGCATTGGGATGCCTTTTTCCCGGATCAATACATGTAATATAAGCAGACTATGGCGAAAGGTTTGGATGGAAAGTTCCTGCACTACGGCATACGGCAGGAGGATTTGGAGCTGATCAGAATACTCTGTCAGAAGCATGAGTTGGACTACACTTGGGTGAGTGAGGCGATTCTGAAACGCTATCATACGGCCAAAGTGGAGCAGATTGAGGTGGGATCAGAGGAGATCGAACGGATTCTCTCTGAGGCGATCACCGGTATCAAAGGATAAAGAAAGGAGGAAAACATGCTGATCAGACGAATCAGAATAAGCAATTACAAGACCTATCTGGCGCTCGACCTGGATCTCAGTGTCTCACCGGAGCGACCCATTGTCTTGATTGGCGGCATGAATGGCGGTGGCAAGACGACCCTGTTTGAAGCGATCTGCGGGGCACTGTACGGACTGAAGATCAAGAGCAAGGAGCAGTTCGGCGAATTGCTCAATAATGGAGCGGTCGGCAGGGTAGCGCCTGCCATCGAGCTGGAAATCTCTTTCGACGGACAGGTGTTGGGACAGACGCAGCGTTATCTGCTCCGCCGCACCTATAAACTGAATCCGGCAGGCAAGCCGGTGGAGAGTGTCTCGCTGAACATGAATGGCAACCAGTTTGTCTATGGCACCGCCATGCCCCTGCAGCAACGGATGCAAAGCGAGCAACAGGTCAATAAGATCATCAAGGCGAATCTTCCGGAGGAGTTGAGCCAGTATTTTCTGTTCGATGCGATGCAATCAAGCGAACTGTTGAAGGAGCAGGTCTTTGCACAGATTATCAAAGACAACATCCAGAATGTGATGGGCTTCAACAAGTATCTCCAACTCAAGCAGGTGGCGGAACATCTGCAACAGGAGTGGGCCAAGCGACGTCTGGAAGCCCAACAGGAGGCGGAGGACTACAACAAACTGTGCGAGCAACGCAATGCGCTGTTGGCGTTGGAGGAACAGAACCTGCAAGAGCAGGACCGGCTGTACAAGCATTTGGTGACCATCGAGGCGGCCTACCAGTCAGCCAAAGAGGGCGAGAAGAACGAAACGGAACTGAAACGGAAAATCGGAGAGCTGGAGACTGCCGTCAGTGAGACGGACCGCCTCTGCAAACGTTACAATGAAGAGTTGAAGTCGTTCGTCGATTCCATGGAACTGAATGTCTTTTATCCGAAGCTGATGGCCGGCATGGCGAATGAGATCCATGAGATTGTGCGCCAGAAAGAGCTGTTGCGGCAGGAACGGAATGCGATCATCAGTGAAACGCAACTGAGGGAGCTGACCCAACGGCTGTTGGGGTATCTGAAGGAGCGGTTGCTCTGTCCCGCCGAAGTGGAGGAGGAGGCCTTGGTCGATTATCTGTTGACACAGCAGGAGCAGCATGCCTCGCAAGACAGGTTCGGCTTTCTGGACGAGACGGAATTGGAGGCTCTGAAAGATTTGCTGAAAGCGAATGCCGTCAATGCGTTCCTGAGATTGAACAGTGTACGCTATGACCTGGGAAAACGGTTGGAGAATTACGACAACCAGAAGCAGCAGATCGAGCTGCTGCGTGGCAGTCTGACAGGCGGGAACGAGGAGATCATCCGTACGTATGAAGAGATAAAACGGCAGAGACATTTGCGAAGATTTTTATGAAAAGAGCTATCTTTGTGGCATTCAAA
>JBJECC010000251.1:0-5110 GCA_051870655.1 Parabacteroides sp.
ACGGCAGATGGCATCCCATTCGTCGATGATGAAGAAGAACTTTTCTCCCGTGGCGGCATGAATGGCAGCAAGCGTATCCATTAGATCGGAGTTCTCCTTGTATTTCACTTCAGGGAACACCTTTTTTAATTCGTAAATAATCTCATTCTGCATGTTACGCACGATATTTACACGCAGTTCAGGCCGTGCAGTGAACGATGTCACGTCCAGATAGAGCACGCTGTATTTGTTCAAGTAGGTCTCGAACGTCTTGTCCTGCTCTGCCTTCAATCCCACGAACAGCTCCCGCGAGTCGCACGACTTGTCATAGTAGGCACATAGCATCTTGGCTGCCATCGACTTGCCGAAGCGTCGGCAGCGGGTGACGCAGCTGTAGCGAAGCTCGGTGTTGAGCGTGGCGTTGATTAACGGTATCAACGAAGTCTTGTCAACATATTCACTATTGACGATATCACGGAACGCATTATTGCCTTTATTGATGTATGTACCCATAATCTATAGTCTTTTGCGGGAAACACAAGCCCCCATTCCATTCCAAAGGTAATGGTTTTATCCGGGACAGCCAAACGGCCAACCGCATTTCCTGCTATTTTTTTTCTGCATCACATTGCCATCAAGAGCATTGGTGTAACTGCGAAGATGCAATTGAGTTGACAGTTAATGTCAACGCTTCCGTGGAAGCAAAAAAAGTTTCGATAGATGGAAACTTATTACTAATTTTGCAGCGGAACTATAAGAAACATGGGAGAATATAAAATAAAGGTCGTGTTATTGGATGAAGCTTTGGCATTCGTTCGTTCCTTACCTATAAAGGTACAGGAAAAGATAGTCTATAACTATAAGAAAATAGAGAACGGATTGTTGGATAAAGACCTTTTCAAGAAGTTGGACGACTCTGAAATATGGGAGTTTAGGACACTATACAATGGTAATTGCTATAGATTGTTTTCCTTTTGGGATACCGATACAGAGACGTTTATAATTGCCACTCATGGCGTTGTGAAGAAAAGCCAGAAGACTCCTCCTAAGGAAATCGATAAGGCAGAGAGAATTAGAAAAGAGTATTTTAAAAACAAGTGATTATGACAAAGATGAATATGACATCACTCGATGTGTTGACCGATGAAGTTTTCGGCAAAGTGGGAACTCCCAAACGTGACGCAATGGAGAAACAACTCAAAGAGGAGATTAACGCCTGTTTTGTGGGCGAGACTATCCGTAAGATGCGTCAGGCTCAACATCTCACGCAAGAAGAACTCGGAGAACGTGTGGGAGTGCAGAAAGCGCAAATATCACGTTTGGAAAAAGGGAAGAGTGTCATCACCCTTCCGACGATGAGTCGCATTTTCCAGGCTCTCGGTGTCTCCACCGCCACACTTGACTTAGGCATAGGCGGTAAGGTGGCTTTATGGTAAATTCTATAAAAAACAATTAAGAGTTATTGGTTGTAAAATTTTGCAAATACACACAAAGGCCAAGTTTTACAACGCATTCAACCATCCTCAGGTTTAAAGTATTAATCCATTCAACGTTTTTCAGGAGAATCCAACGGAGCGTTAACGTTAACTCGTTAACTCAAAGAAAAACGGTGTTTGTAGATTGTCTTCCCTGAGTGCGTTAATTCGATATTTCACATGGTAAATCGCGTGCGCGCGTATATATAATAATATATTAATTATATCTTTAAGAGATAGAAACAAGAAGATAAAATCCCGAGAGAAAAAAAGCGTGGACTCCGGTCGGTGGTCGGAGGTCCGGTGCAGGCATGAGGCAGGAGTTAACGGTTAACAGTTAACGCTCGGTGTTTTCTTCTCTCGGGATAATTCCGAAGGCGGATTTTTTTTCCTCGCGAGGAAAAAATTTTTTCTCCCCGTGAAGGTGGGGGAGGAGGCATGGCAGGGGCAGCGTGCGGAAAACGGGCAGGCGTTAACGTTAACCGTTAATTCGATACGAGGTCGTTTACGGCATTCTTGTCAGTGTTCAAAATCCGGGACAGTGGCTGTCAGGATCCGGGACAACCCTTGGAGGGAAGGGGAAGCCGGCTGTATCTTTGCAGTGTGAATTTAAAGGGCTGCCTCACGGCCGGCGGTTTGGGTCCGTTGCAAACTGTCCAGTTCGTGCAGGAGCTGTCGGCGGACCACTTCGAAGGAGTCGCGCAGTTCCGGACGGATCGGTTCGGCGGGTGGGGCATCCATCTCCAAGGGATTGATGGGATCACCGTTCTTATAGACCCGGAAGTCGAGATGGGGGCCGGTGGAGAGGCCGGTCGAACCGACGTAACCGATCACTTCGCCCTGCTGCACCGTACTGCCCACATGGATCCCTTTGGCATAGCGGCTGAGGTGCATGTAAGAGGTGGTATAGACGGAATTGTGCTGGATTTTCAGGGTGTGTCCCCCTCCGCCCATGAACCCCTGGGCAATGACCTTTCCGGCCCCGATGCTGCGTACCGGAGTGCCGACCGGAGCGGCATAATCCACACCATGATGGGCCCGATAACGCTTCAGGATCGGATGGAAACGGGCATTGCTGAAACGGGACGTGATGCGGAAATAGTCGAGCGGTGCCTTGAGGAATGCCTTCCGCAGGCTGTTGCCTGTCTCGTCGAAAAATTCTGACACGCTGTCTTGCGTAAAGGGAATGGCGACAAACGGTTTGCCCTGGTGCGTGAAGATGGCCCCTTCGATGGAGGCAATGTGCAGGGCCGTCGTGTCGTCGATGTAGGCCTCGTGGTAGATGACCTGATAGGAATCGCCCTCCTTGATGTCGAAGAAGTCGATCTGCCAGGCATAGACATCGGAGATCTTGATGGCAAGCAGCGGATCGGCCCCCTGCGCCTTGATGGTGTTCCAGAGCGAGGTGTTGAGCGTGCCCTCCACATATTTCCGTTTCAGTGTCACCGGCTTGTTGAATTCATACGCCCGGATACTGTCTCCCGAAAGGTCGATGATGGCATAGTCGGTCTCCGTCTTCGCAAAGGCTACATAGCGGATGGCTGCCAGTGTGTCGGTGGTGGAAAAGGTATAGTAGTTCATGCCGGCCCGCAGCTTGGTCGGGTCAAGCACATCCACGGCGGCCCGTGTCATGCTGTCGGCCAGGATCGGGGAGAAGCCCAGCCGTCCGAAGATCAGGGCGGGATTGTCACCTTGCCTCAGGGTATATTCTGCCATATCGAGCGAGTCGATGCAGATGCCATATTGATAGACATGTTGCAGACTATCGACCCATTCACTGTTTACCTCTTCTTCCACAACGGTTTCCGATTGTCGGGCGGGCTGGCAGGCCATGAGGATCCAGCCCCAGGCGAGTAGCATTAAATAATGTATGTCCTGTTTCATAGCACAAATATAGAGAAAATGTGGGAAAATGTCCCGTAAATAGGTGGATGTGTTGTACCTTTGTCGTGAATTTAAGAAAAAATGGTATGAGAAAGAAAATGTATGGACTCTGTCTGGGAATGGCCTTGATGGGACTGTCCGGTGCCTGTTCATCGGTGAAGACGAGTGTAAAACAGTTGGATGGGAAATGGAATGTGACGGCCATTGCCGGAGAGAAACTGGAGAACGTGGAGAAATTGCCTACGATGGAATTTGATCTGGCAGCCCTGAAGTTGCATGGGAATGCCGGATGCAACCTCTTCAATGCGGGATTGAAACTGGACGAGAAGGATCCTTCCCGGTTCCATGTCCAGCAGGCGATCACGACCCTGATGGCTTGTCCGGAGATGGATAGGGAGCAGCGTTTCCTGCAGTCGTTGGACAAGGTACAAACCGTGAAAAAAGGAGCGGATGAGAAACAGCTGCTGCTGTTGGATGCAGAGGGTCAGGTGCAGTTGACCTTGCAGCGGGCTGAATAAAAAGTGATATAAAAAAAGCGGGCTGTCCTAAAATCACTTTCCGGGCAGCCCTTGGTCTTTGATTTATGGATAAACAAATTATTATATAGTGCCTTTATTATTGATTTTCTTCATTTTTCTGTGAAGCCTGTTTCCTGAATTGGGTGGGGGATGCCCCCAGATGGCTCTTGACATATTTGCCGAAGAAGGAGATGTTGGAGAACTCAAAATCGTCGGCAATCTCCTTCACGCTCTTTGTGGAATGCAGCAGCTGATAGCGGATCTTATCGATCACATGTTGGTTGATCAACTCAAGAGCCGTCTTGCCACTGACCTCCTTCACCACCTTGGATATGTATTTTGATGTATAGCAGAGCCGTTTGGCATAATAGCTGACGGAGCGGTGCGTGCCGTCATCAGTGCCCAATTCCTGCATGAAGCGGGCATAGATGTAGTCCCGTTGCTTGAATGAAGCGTCATCGTCATCGCCCTGTGAGATCGATTCCAGGAACTGATCCAGATCTGCTGCCAATTCCAACAATACGGTCGCAAACAGATGGTGGATGATCTCCTTCTGGTGAGGATGGGATGTCTCCTTGATTATTTCCATCAACAAACAGAAATAGCTGTGGAATGGGGTCACCACATTCTTCCCGATGGAATGGACCGGATTGTTGTAGAGGTAGGAGATGACTTCCCACGTATTCTTTTTCCATGGCAGGTGTTTTCGCATGAAGGAAGGGGAGAAACAGACCATGGCGAAACGGCAGGTAGGCGACAGCAACATGCACTTTTGGATCACGCTGGTGGGAATGCACGCAATCAGATTGCCCTCCTCCAAGATCAGGGAATGGTTGTTGATGTCGATCCGCAGTTTGCCACTCATGCAGACCATCACCACAAACATGTCCAGTTTGACAGGCGGTTGGAGAGAAAACATCTCCTGAGTCTGTTCCCAGTGGCTGATCGTGACGATCTCCTTATCTGCATAATCCAACTTGATATCGGCTCTCTTGAAATCTTCGATTCCAAGTAATCTTACTTTATTCTTTTCCACCATTCGTGATTCCTCTTCTATCTTGCGTTGCAAAGATTGCCATTCTTTGCTAATAGTGAGTGTTCCATAGTGGTAAAAATATGTCCTGTTTTGCGTCTGCGGTATAAAATGGGGTTAAAAGGAGTCAAAATATAGGGATTGGTAGAATTTGGAACACTATTGGAAGAATCTGTATATATAGGAAGCGTGGAATATCCTCTACTTTTGTCATCGGTTTT
>JBJECC010000252.1:0-5039 GCA_051870655.1 Parabacteroides sp.
TTGTACTGAAATGATACTGGAAAAGCTATCTGTTCTCAACTATAAAAACATTCTTCAGGCGGAGTTGTCCTTCTCGCCGAAGGTGAATTGCCTGTTTGGAAACAACGGGATGGGCAAGACCAACCTGTTGGATTCCATCCACTATCTGTCGTTCTGCAAGAGTCATGCCTATACACCCGACAGCCAGGTGATCCGCAACGGGGAGGAGCTTTGTGTGATTCAAGGCACCTATGCCTATGAGGGTCGTACGGAGGAGATTTTCTGTGCGATCCGGCGCCGGCAGCGGAAGCAGTTCAAACGGAACAAGAAGGAGTATGAGAAGCTGTCGGACCACATCGGCATGTTGCCGTTGGTGATTGTCTCGCCCGACGATTCGGAACTGATCAAGGGGGGAAGTGAAGAGCGGAGGCGTTTTCTGGATCTGATCATTTCCCAGCAGGACAGGCGTTATTTGCATGCCTTGATCCAATATAACAAGGCGTTGGCGCAGCGGAACGTACTGTTGAAAGAGCAGTCCACAGACACCGGACTCTATGAGGTGCTGGAGATGCAGTTGCAACTTTACGGGCAGCAGGTGTACGAGACACGCCTTTCGCTGATTCAGGATTTCCTGCCGATCTTCAATGAGTATTATCAGATTATTTCCGGCAATGTTGAACAAGTGGGGCTCCGGTATGTTTCTCAATTGGAACGGGGTGGTTTCGAGGAGGCCTTGCGTTCCAGCCGGGATCGGGAACGGGCTTTGGGCTATACGGCTGTGGGTGTCCACAAGGATGAATTGGAGATGACGTTGGACGGTTCCCTGATCCGGCGGGTCGGTTCGCAGGGGCAGAACAAGAGTTATCTGATTGCCTTGAAGCTGGCGCAGTTCGCCTTCCTGAAACGGCGTGGGCTGACCACACCGATTCTGCTGTTGGATGATATATTCGACAAGCTTGATGCGGCACGGGTGGCACAGATCATCCGCTTGGTGAACGGCGATCAGTTCGGACAGATCTTCATCACGGATACGAACCGGAAATATTTGGACGAGATTCTGGCGGCAATGCCGCATGATTATGCGTTGTTTGAGGTAGAAAAGGGCGAGGTGCGCCCGATGGAGGATTAAAGTATGTTACGGAAGAATACACAGAAGTTGGGCGATGTGTTGCGGGACTTTTTCGAAGATCGTCCGGAGTTGTTTGAGAAAATCCTGGAGGTACGTGCGCAACGGGGATGGGAGGCTCTGTTGGGTCCCACAGTGGCACAATACACGAACCGTGTCTTTGTGAAGGACCGCGTGATGTATGTGTCGCTCACTTCGGCGGTGTTGCGGAGCGAATTGACGTTGTGCAGCGACCGGTTGCTGAAGAGTCTGAATGAGTATGCCGGGACGCGCATTATTGATAAATTGGTAATACGATGACTATATACATATTATAAATAAGGCAACTATGAATAATAAGACGATTATGTTATGTGGTTGTGTGTGGTTGGCGGGTTGTGTAGGTTGCCAGCCACAGCAGGAAGAGAAAGAGATCCGTAAACCCAATATCGTATTTATTCTGTGTGATGATATGGGTTACGGGGATTTAGGGTGTTACGGGCAACCTTATATCCAGACTCCCTGTCTGGATAGCATGGCGGCCGAGGGAATGCGTTTCACCCAAGCCTATGCGGGAAGTCCTGTCAGTGCTCCCTCCCGGGCGGCCTTCATGACCGGACAACATACCGGCCATTGTGAGGTGAGAGGCAACAAAGAGTATTGGATGGAGTCGCGTACGCTCCTCTATGGGAAGAATGCGGATTTCTCTGTGACCGGACAGCACCCCTATGATCCGGGACATATTATCCTGCCTGAGATTTTGAAAGACAATGGCTATACGACCGGTATGTTCGGGAAGTGGGCCGGCGGGTATGAGGGTTCGGTCTCCACACCTGACAAACGGGGTATTGATGAGTTCTATGGATATATCTGCCAGTTCCAGGCGCATCTTTATTATCCCAACTTCCTGAACCGTTACAGCCGATCGGCGGGCGATACCTGTGTGGTCCGTGAGGTGCTCGAGGAGAACATCCAATATCCGATGTTCGGACCGGACTATTTCAAGCGGACACAATATTCGGCGGACATGATCCATCAGCGCGCTTTGGCCTGGTTGGACAAACAGACCGATGACCAGCCCTTCTTCGGTATCTTTACCTATACATTACCCCATGCCGAACTGGTGCAGCCGCAGGATTCCATTGTGGAGGCCTACCGGAAACAGTTTACGACCGATAAGAACTTTGCCGGTCAGGCGGGTTCGCGTTACAATGCCATCACCCATGTGCATGCACAGTTCGCCGGCATGATCACCCGGTTGGACAAGTATGTGGGAGAGGTGTTGGCGAAGCTGAAGGAGAAGGGATTGGACGAGAATACGATCGTGGTCTTTTCCAGTGATAACGGTCCGCATGAAGAGGGGGGTGCCGATCCTGTCTTTTTCGGTCGGGATGGCAAATTGCGTGGCTTGAAGCGGCAATGTCATGAAGGGGGCATCCGTGTGCCTTTCATCGTGCGTTGGCCGGGGCATGTCAAGGCGGGAAGTGTCAGCGATCTGCCCTTTGCGTTTTACGATCTGATGCCGACCTTTGCCGAATTGGCCGGAGTGCCCGATTATGTAGCGCAATACACCAATCCGGAAAAGCCGGTGGATTATTTTGACGGTCTTTCCATTGTCCCGACGCTGTTGGGCAAGGGAAAACAGCAGACGCATGAATTTCTCTATTGGGAGTTCGACGAGACGAACCAGATTGCTGTCCGCATGGGGGACTGGAAAATGGTGGTCAAACGGGGCCAGCCCTCCCTGTATGATTTGTCAACCGATCTGCATGAGGATCATGATGTCTCTCTGTCTCATCCTGAGATCGTGGTGAAGATGAAATCGATCATTGCGGAGCAACATACTCCGAGCCCCTATTTCCGGGTTACTTTGCCGGAATAAGTGACGTTTACATGCCCATCAAAGGGCCCTCCGTAAAGGAAGGCGTCTGCGATGCCCTATGAAGGTGCCTTCATAAGCCAACGAAGGCGCCTTCGCGAGCCCTCGCAGACGCCTTCGTCAAAAGGGGAATTCCGGTCATCTTTCCCTATCCCAATCCTCATACTCCTCTTCGTAATACTCTTCATAGTATTCTTCCGCATCCTCATACTCGGCTTGGATATCATTCTCTTCATACTCCCCATATTCTTCATACTCCTCATACTCCTGGAAGTCTTCAAGGCATGAAACGTTACGGTCCGTTTGTGGATGGGACCGCACAATGAGCTTGATCACGGAGGCCAAGGCTCCTCCTATAAAAAGAAATATAATAAACCACATGTTTGTTTTTCAATTACAATCCTGTTTATATGATGCTCCTCTGTATCCTTTATGAGTCTTCGGGGAATGGAATGACGAGGATAGACTCACTGCACCGGATTCCGTAAAACACATCACGGACCCTTCCTTGTTGAGGAACTAAAATACCTTTCTCTACCAGATCTTTGATATCGCGTGCAGCTGTGTCGGGGGAAACCTTTACACGTTTTGCCCAGTTCTTGGCCGTCAGCTTGCCGGGATAACCGTCCAAATACAGATTCAAGACTTCGCGTTGCCGTTCGGACAGGACTGTCTCGGCATGGACCTGCCAGAATAGGGCCTTGTTCAGTACCTTCGACAACGTTTCATCGGCTTGTTCCACGGCACGGAGCAGGCAGTCGAGATACCAGATGATCCATTCTGTAATCTCGCAATCTCCCTTTTGCGTTTTCTCCAAGATGTCGTAATACTGTTTTTTGTCCTTATTGATCTGATGAGAGATACTGAAAAAGCGCATTTTGGAGTTTTCGGCCTGTGAAAGTGCCATATCGGCGATGGCTCGTCCGATACGTCCGTTTCCGTCATCAAAAGGATGGATGCAGACAAACCACAAATGGGCTATGGCCGATTTTACATAGCCTTTGTGGGCATCTGAATTAAACCACTCCAGAAACCGTTTCATTTCAGGGTCGATTCGTTCAGGAGCAGGTGCTACATAGTGAATCTTTTCCCGGCCCAATATACCTGAGATGACTTTCATTTCTCCATGACGGTATTGGGCTACGTCTATTTTGGTCGCACCACTCCATCCGGTAGGAAAAAGGCAGTTATGCCAGCCGAACAGTCTTTCATCCGTAAGCGGTGTGTTGAAGTTGGCGGTTGCATCAAGCGCCATTTCGACCACACCATCTATGTAGCGGGAAGATTCTGTCGGATTCTGTAACTGTACGCCGAGTTTGCGGGCCACGGATGAACGTACCTGTTCATTGTTCAATTCTACACCTTCCATTTCAGAAGATGCGATGATATCATGGGAAATGGATTCGACTACAGCAGCCATCTTGTCGTGAAAGCCGATTACACTGAGTCGTCCCATCAGATAACCGACAGCCTTGTGTACCTGGTTCAACTTATCACCTACAACTTCTTTGTTCCATGAAAAGGAGGGCCAGTCTTTATGTGCATGTATATACATAGGTATCGCCTGTTTTCTGCAAATATACAGTTTTGCGGGCAATAAACCGCAAATTTTGCAGCTTACTGTCCGCATAGGGGATATTTTCTTCCGTAAATATTTTCAAAGTCACTCTAACAGTTATCCAAATCGTTTCTGTTACATAGCTTTGAAGATACATACACCTATATTCATATCATGTCTGCACGTCGTCAAACGATCGTTTGATATCCGTCAGTCAATCGTTTGATAACTGTCAAACGATCGTTTGACATCATCCGGACGATCTACGAAGCATAGCAAAGAGGGGATATGAACATAGGTTCATCAAGCATATCATACCTCTTAGAAGCTGTTTAAATTTCATTTATTGATTCTGTTATACATGATCTGACAAAAAGCGAGTTGCACCATTGCCACTCCAGTATCAGAGTAGAATTCATAGTCCATGGCAATCCTTCGGAAATTCTCCAGCCAGGAGAAGGATCGCTCCACAATCCAGCGAAGGGGCAGGACGGAAAACTTCTTAGAGGACTGTTCGG
>JBJECC010000253.1:0-4998 GCA_051870655.1 Parabacteroides sp.
AACGTATTCGTAAAGAATTCTATGTGGAATTGGGTGGTGAAGATTCTATGTACTTCAATGAATTACGTTGGGGTACCTGGTATGATCGAAAGTTTAGAGATCATTCTTCCAAACAGGTGGGAGAATTGAACTCCAATGGCCTTATGCAGGTTTGGGGAGAAACGACCTACAAACATGTCAGTGTAGGTGAACAAATAAAGATCTGGCCGATTCCTGCAAAAGAGAGAGAGATGAATCCGAATCTCACACAAAATCCCGGGTGGCAAGATTAACAAATAAAAAAACAATCATATGTTGAGGGGTGTAAGACAATAGGATTACATCCCTCTCGTTTTTTACAAGAACTGATGATAAATCTAACACATATGAAACGTAGAGCATTTCTTACTTTAGGTGCCACCTCATTGGCAGGTCTGGCTTTTGGGGGGCGGTTGTCACTTTCATCCGGTTCCACGGAGGATAAGAGCTATTCCGTGATTCTGTTGGGTGACACCCATTTCGATACAGAACCGGCTAGTGTATATCACGCTGATTACAATGAACCTGTTGAGTGGTTAAACCGAGTGCAACGGGCCGAGTTTGCCAGAAATGGAGAAATGTGGCGGGAACGTTGTCCGAACTTGCTGAAACGAGCTGTCGGTTTAATTGATTCACAGACAAAAATGGCTTTTCAGTTAGGCGACCTGATCCAAGGTGATTGCGGAAATCCAGAAGTACACAAGAAGATGCTGGATGACGTCATGAACCGGTTTAAATCCGAATTGGGAGGGCTGCCATTTGTGACTGTAACAGGGAATCATGACATTCGGGGGACAAAAGCCAAAGAGGCCTACCACGAGTATATGCCGAAAAGGATGGCAGAAGAATTGGGAAAGCCCATCCATTCGACCAACTTCTCCTTTACAATCGGAGATGATGTCTATATAGCACTTGACTTCAATGATCCGGAGGACACATTGATTGATCAGATGTTGAAAGACAGCCAAGGAGCACGGAACACATTCATTCTGACACATGGTCCGCTATTACCTTATGATGGTTCAAGTTGCAGATGGTTTTTCCACGGTGGAAAATCAGAATCAGAGACCGAAGCCCGCAGGCATTTCCGGAGCGAGTTTGCCCAAAGAAATGCGATTTGCATTTGCGGACATATTCATACGACCGAGTTAGCCGATTGGTATGGAGACGGAGGACGCATCACACAAATGACCGTGAATAGCGTCTGGTCGAAACCGGAATTGGGAACATATACCATCACTACGGATAATCCACAAGATTTTGGCAAGAAACATGAAGCGGCCAAATCCACGACCAAAGAGGACGGGACACCTGTGGAAGACCAAAGCGACCTGTTGAATGAATACAAACCGGGGTTGAAACGATATATCAATTCCCCCTCAGCGGGCTCGTATAAGATGACCGTGAACGGTCAGCATGTAACGATCGATTTTTATGCCGGTGATTCGAAAGAAATCAGCAAGCGATTTAAATTGAGATGACTTCTTTTCCTTTGGCATCCGTGGTTTTACCGGCCACTGGATGCCAACAGGTTCAAAAAAACAGACATTTCTCTTGCATTTTTCAGGAAGACTCGTGTGTGGGAATGTCAAAAACCAAACCAGTAATTCAACTTGAGCATCAACGTGTTGGTGGAGGGCAGGCCCCACATCCGATCCAGGTTATGTGCCCAACCGGACTGATACCAACTGTCTCTGTTTATTGGTGCCTGTCAATTTCAAGGCTCCGATGATAGGCACATTATGCTGACCAGATCGCCCAACGAATTGTCGTCCCGATTGCCAATAAAGCGGTTCATCAGCTCCGGCACAGCATCCTTGCAATAGATACCCACATAAATATATCGGTCATCATAGAACAGTTTGGCATAGGTAGGAGATGGGGATACTTTCTCTATGTGATAGGTACGTTTATACGCCTGTTCAAATGGCAACGCTTCGTCTTGTTGTGCAAAAGCCGATACGGATCCACACAGCAACAGGACACAAAGAAGTGCCTGCTGCAGAATCCGTTTCAACAAATAGGTGGCATTTTGATTGTGGGCCACTCCGGGTGTAATCTTATAGGAATAGGTGATCTGATCAGAGAGTTCGATCTCGAAGCAGAAGGTATGGAAACGATCCGGATAGGTTTCCGCCATTTTGGACAATTCCAAATCATGGGTCGCTATGACTCCCGTGACCGGTAGTTGTGAAATCGCTTCCAGAAACATCCGTGATCCATTGAGTTTGTCGGCACTGTTGGTTCCCTTCAAAATCTCATCCAGAATGATCAATGTGTGTGCATTGCTCCGACAGGTCTCGATCAGTTGTTGCAATCGGAGCAGCTCCGCATTGAAATAGGAAATGCCATGCGTCAGATCGTCTGTAGTCCGCATACTGCTGAAGAGCGAGAAACAGCTTACCTGCAACCGATTGGCAAAAACCGGCAACCCATTCATCGCCAAAATATAATTCATTCCGATGGAACGCAGAAACGTACTCTTGCCTGCCATATTGGCCCCGGTAATGATCACATACTGCCCCTCATCCAATCGGAAATCGTTTCGTACGGCTTCCACTCCTAAAAAGGGATGATACAGCCCCTCTGCACCATAAACCACCCCATCCGTATCCATGATCTCCGCATCTACGGCATCCGGCTCGTTACGTCGGAAGGTTGCCATGGACACCCATGCATCGAAATGGCTGACAGCATCCATCCAAACGGTTATTTCTGCCATGTGCCGCTTGTTCCATTGCAAATACTGGCGCACCAAAAAGAAGTCTCCCAAGCAGAACAGATTGGATACCAGCATATAAAGCCCGTTTCCCCGACGGTCTAGACCATCTATCAACCGTTTTAAGGCACGCATGGACTGCAACGCACAAGCATCACCTTTCGAGACGATTTGCTGGATCGCCATCCCCTCGGCACTCTTCAAATTGAATCGGGCAAGGATCTCCATCAGCTCCACATACGCATGCATCTGCTGCTGAATCTTACCGACTACCTGATGAACCGTACGTAAATCACGTGAGCAGGTACACTGCAAAACGACCAGCTGGAAGACACCCCAGGCAACAGCCACACCGGCCGACAGAGCGTCCAGTGCAGTTGCCACCACAAGGGACAGAAAAACCAATAGCGTCACAAGAGCGACAGACAAGGCAACAACAGAAGAGGCCCATGATGGAATATGGATCTGTCGTACCGCTTCCAATATGTGTTTGATTGCCTGTGTAGGGATCGGTTCTTTCCCGCCTCTTTGGGAGATGAACTCCATACACAGCGGTTCATTAGCAGCCAGCTCCTGAATCACCTCTTTCCGGTGCCTGATTTCCGAAGCTGTTCTTACCCGCGTCTCTCCCAGTTGGTCTGCCAAGAAATCAGCACCACCTGTTGTCACAGTCCGGTTGATCCGATGGAAAAGAGACTGCGGGCCAAAAAGATCCAGATCCAATGAGAATGCATGATGAGGGTCCATATAGTTTTTCCCATCCTGGAAACAGGAGAAGTCACCCTCCAGATATTTGACTTCGTGCCAATACGCCTGACAAAGGGCTTCCACCTGCTTGACATAAGCACTGTTGGCAGAATCCAAATGTCGGACAGTGACATACATGACCAAAAAGAGTATCACGGCTATCCATCCACCGGCACCGGCCCCCATCGTACAAGCGACCAAAGCTCCGATCAGTCCGATAAATGTGGTCAACTGGGCAAGCACATACGCATATCCATATTGCTTTCGCCGGTTCGCTTCACCGGCCAATTGATTGGCCCTATCCAGATAATGCAATCTCAGATCTGTCCTATCCATATTTTTCTATTACCTTCTGCTACAAAAACAAGATCTCCTCCCCGTGAAACAGGAAATTACCACCCACAATGTATTGCATGGCTGTGGGTGAGAAACGGTCCTGCATGGTAAAATGCTCGTGTCCAGCCAGAATGCCCTTCAACAAAGGTTCCTGTTTGAGATACGCAATGAAATCACGGGTGACAGGATCTTCCAACTGTGTCTGATAATCATCCGTAGGTGGCGGTACGACCCGATCCCGGAAACGAGACGCCCCTCTCCAGAATTTACAAATGGCACGCCAGATATTTTCTGTGACAAACGGGACGTGCATGCACAAAATGATTGGCAGTCCCTTCCTGACCTCCTGCTTGAAACGCTCGACCTGCTCCGGAACCACATATCCATAGACATCATCCAGCGTAATGAAATTCACGCCATTCACCACCTGTGAATGGAACATGACATCGAAGGGATATACCTGTTGGATCTTTGCTTTGGTATTGTTTTTGTAAGCCTCATCCCGACTCTCTTTAGGCTCACTCAACCACATATCCGTGGAATACTCGTGATTGCCCAATGCCCCCGTCATCGCCTCTCCGAAATAACGCTTGACCAAGTCAAAGTTGGCCTCGCTCTGCCAATCGATCAGATCTCCCGTATGGATCACATAATCCACATGCTCTTTGGCCCATGCCAAAGAGTCCCGAAGGGCCTCCTCCTGTCTGCCACCAAAAGTCACCGTGCGTGATTTGCGAAGCTCCTGCTTCTTCGGATCTTCATGATCATATGCGGCTGTCAGATGGGTATCCGAAATATGCAGTACGGAAAAGGGTTCTTCCAAACCGATATTGATCACCGCATATCCCAAAACAAGCCGTTCATATCCTCCCCTGTTCGAAAACACGGAGGGATCATCCTGTGCCATAACCGGCAACCGAGACGTGGCAATCAATGCTCCCGTACATCCCAATGATTTGAAAAACAATCTTCTATCCATACCTGTAATTTCTTCTTATTCACAGCACGTCATGCCCAAAAGCTACGTACCTTCACAAAGATAACGATTCTTGTCAAAGATACAGATATTTAACGGATAAAGATGTGGTAGCAGACGTTACCATCAGAAGAAATGGGTCCTTTCTTTCTTTAATCTGTCGAAAAATGACTACCTTCGCCAACGATGCAGGAGATAAATA
>JBJECC010000254.1:0-4967 GCA_051870655.1 Parabacteroides sp.
AAAACAATTAAAATTGTAAAAGTGCCATGAAGAGACAATGCTTTGTTGTTATGGCGGGCCTTTTGGGCCTGTTTCAAATGCTTGCGGCGCAAAGCCGTAGGGAGTTTCTGCTGGAAAAGGGATGGAAATTCACGCGGGAAGACCGGGTGGAATTTGCCGGTCCTGCTTTTGATGACAGCGGTTGGCAATCTGTGACTGTGCCGCATGACTGGGCCATCTACGGTCCGTTCAGTTCCCAAAATGACAAACAGGAGGTGGCGATAGCCCAAGACGGACAGACTGAGGCTATGGAACACGCCGGTCGTACAGGTGGTCTGCCCTTTGTCGGCGTAGGTTGGTATCGTACGCAGTTTGAGGTTCCAGAAATGGCACCGGGCAAACGGGTCGAACTGTTGTTCGATGGAGCCATGAGCCAGCCGGTCGTGTATGTGAACGGGCAGGAGGCAGGACGTTGGGCCTATGGTTATAACTCGTTCCATTTGGATGTGACGGGTTTAGTGAAGGCAGGTGCCAAAAACAGTCTGGCGGTCCGGTTGGAGAATTTGCCGGAGTCATCCCGTTGGTATCCGGGAGCCGGTCTCTATCGCAATGTCCATGTCATCGTGACGAATGAGGCTCATATTCCTGTATGGGGTACCTACATCACGACACCGGTGGTGGAAAAGGAATTTGCCAAGGTGAAGGTAGAGACACAAGTGGAATTGCCCGAAGGGGCCGATCCGGCACAGTATCTGTTGCAGACCACACTGGTGGATCCGAATGGCAG
The DNA here is from genome assembly GCA_051870655.1 of Parabacteroides sp. Classification (GTDB taxonomy): domain Bacteria; phylum Bacteroidota; class Bacteroidia; order Bacteroidales; family Tannerellaceae; genus Parabacteroides. The sequence goes on from JBJECC010000254.1 coordinate 767, forward strand.
TGAATTGAAGACCTTGCAGATGCCGTTGGGTGACATTGTATATAATAATGGTAAGGCGGTGCAGGAGTTTCTGGTGCATCAGCCCACTTTGTGGTCCCCTGATCTGCCGGCTTTCTATTGTGCGAAGAGCCGTTTGCTGAGAGGAAACACTGCATTGGATGACTATGAGACGGTGTTCGGTATCCGTTCCATCCAGATCATTCCGGACAAGGGGTTCTTCCTCAACGGAGAGAAGACTCTGTTCCGGGGTGTTTGTAACCATCATGACTTGGGTCCGTTGGGTGCGGCAGTCAATGAGGCTGCTATCCGCCGTCAGATCCGTCTCTTGAAAGATATGGGCTGTAATGCCTTGCGTACGTCTCACAATATGCCGGCTCCTGAACTGGTACGTGCCTGCGACGAGATGGGTATGATGATCATGGCAGAGAGCTTTGATGAATGGAACATGCCGAAGTGTAAGAACGGATACCACCTCTTCTTCGACGAATGGGTCGAGAAGGATCTGGTGAACCTGATTCACCACTATCGTAACAATCCCAGTGTCGTGATGTGGTGTATCGGCAATGAAGTGCCTAACCAATGGCCGGAAGGCGAGTGCAAGACGGCCCTCTTCTTGCAGAATATCTGCCATCGGGAAGATCCGACACGTCCCGTCACACAGGGCATGGACAATCCGGATGCAGTGGTCAACAACAACTTTGCTGCTGTCATGGATGTGCCGGGCTTCAACTACCGCCCGTTCCGCTACAAAGTGAACTACCAGAAACTTCCGCAACGGATCATCCTGGGCAGTGAGACAGCCTCTACGGTCAGCTCACGTGGAGTCTATAAATTTCCGGTAGAGCGCAAGGCCATGGCGGTCTATGACGATCACCAGAGCTCCTCTTACGATGTGGAACATTGCGGTTGGTCGAATCTGCCGGAAGATGATTTCATCCAGCATGAGGATTTGCCCTATTGCATCGGTGAATTTGTCTGGACCGGATTTGATTATCTCGGGGAACCGACTCCCTATTATACCAACTGGCCAAGTCACAGTTCTCTCTTTGGGATCATCGATCTGGCGGGACTGCCGAAGGACCGTTACTATCTCTACCGCAGCCATTGGAACAAGCAAGAGGAGACCCTGCATATCCTGCCGCATTGGACATGGCCGGGACGTGAGGGAGAGGTGACACCGATCTTTGTCTATACCAACTATCCGACGGCCGAACTCTTCATCAATGGCAAGAGCCAGGGCAAACGTACGAAGGATCTTTCTGTGGAACTGGACAGCAGCTATACGGAGGCTGCCCAGCAGAGCTTCGAACGGCAGAAGCGGTATCGTCTGATGTGGATGGACACCCGTTATCAGCCGGGTACTGTCAAGGTGGTTGCTTACGACGAACAGGGCAACAAACGGGCTGAGAAGGAGATCCGTACAGCCGGTAAGCCGCATCATCTGGAATTGGTGGCCGACCGTCCGCATCCGACAGCAGATGGCAAGGATCTGGCCTTTATCACAGTCCGTATGGTGGACAAGAACGGCAATCTCTGTCCGGACGCTACACACAAAGTGAAGTTTGAAGTGCGGGGTGAAGGCATGTACAAGGCGGCAGCCAATGGCAACAGCATCTGCCTGGAATCGTTCCAGGCTCCGGAAATGTCGCTCTTCAGCGGTCAATTGACTGCGATTGTGCAGACCACCGAACAGGCCGGTCCGATCGAGTTTGAGGTGTCAGCCCCCGGTGTGAAGGGAGCCATTCTTCAGATCAGCAGTCATTGAACGCAGGAAATATGAACGGAAGGAAAAGACAGAAACGGTGGTTGGTCGGGGTGTTGTGTGCCCTGATGGCTTGGCAGGCTTCTGCCCAGTTGACACGCACGAAAGTGGCACAAGGAGAATTGGAAGGTGTCGAGGAACAGGGAATGGGACATTTCAAGGGGATCCCCTTCGCCCAGCCTCCGGTGGGTGATCTGCGCTGGAAGGCTCCTGTACCGGTGGAACCTTGGGAAGGGGTCTATCAGGCCAAGCAGTTTCGGGACAAGCCCTATCAGCAGCCCCAGGGACAGGCCCGCACGGGGCAGCCGGGCATGAGTGAGGACTGTCTCTACCTGAATGTGCTCACACCGGCCAGGCGGGCGGATGAGAAGCGTCCTGTATTGGTCTGGATTCATGGCGGCGGTTTTGCCACAGGAGCCTCCTGGTATGACGACGGCATCCATTTTGCGAAAGCCGGTCTGGTCTATTGTGCCATTACCTATCGGTTGAATGTGTTCGGATTTTTGGCTTTGCCGGAGCTGAGTGCCGAGAGCCAGCGGGAGACCGGTCGTGCCATCAGCGGTAACTACGGCTTGATGGATCAGCTGATGGCCTTGCAATGGATCCGGGACAACATTGCTGCTTTCGGAGGCGATCCGGAGAAAATCACCATCATGGGGGAGAGTGCTGGAGGCATTTCGGTGGCGATGTTGTGTCAGAGTCCCTTGGCGAAAGGATTGTTCCGGGGAGCCATCAGCGAGAGCGGCGGCAACATGACACCCGTTTCGGACCGACGGATCGACAACAATACCATGCGGAACGTGAAGGGCAGTGAGGCGTATGGCAGGGCGATGATGGAGCGCTTGGGACTTGGCAAGAAGAGTCTGAAAGCGTTGCGGAAGGTGGATCCGGAGGTGTTCATGCGCGATTCGGCGGCTTTCAGTGTGGGCGGCTCGCTCTGGCCTTGCTATGACGATTACGTGATCACGACGGACACCTATCGGCAGTATGAGGTGGGCAATTATAATGATGTCAACGTGCTGATGGGCATCAATTCTGATGAGGGATCCATGTTTGCCGGTTTCCTCGGACGCTATACCCCCGAACAGTATGCCGAGCAGATGAACCAGTCGTTCCCCGATCCGGTGTGGCGCGGACGTTTCCTGAAGATGTATCCTGGCCATACAATGCAAGAGGCCTTTGATGCCTATTCGGATATTTTCCGGGAGTCGGTCTTTGCCTGGCCGACCTATGTCTGGGGCAATATGCAGAGTGCCCGTACGGCTGCGGGTAAGGGACAAGGTAAGGTGTATATGTACTTCTTTGACCAGCTGCGGGACAATTATTTCCGGAGGGGACAGCAGACCGACCGCCAGTTCCTGACTACCCATGCTGCAGAATTGGCCTTTACCTTTGGACATGAAGCGCATCGTCAGACCGATCCTCGTCACGCAGCCGTCTCGCGGATGATGTTCCAGTATTGGGTGAATTTCGTCCGGGATGGCGATCCCAATGGAGCTGGGGAGTCTCATTTGCCGTTGCCGGCCTGGATTCCTTACCGGCAAGGAACGGAGAGTGTCCTCTATTTCCGGGATGGAGCCTATTTGTCTCCGATGCCGAACCAACCGCAACTGGATCTATGGGATGCCTATTTTAAGGATGTCAGAAGCAAATCCAAGTGAATATTGCAGTTCCTGTGACAGGGAACGTTGTGAAAAATGGATTCGGAAATATCCGGACAGAATGATCTTCCGGCTATTTCCGGATCCACCAGCCGAGGCGCCAGGCTAACAACAGGATGAGGGCCGACAACAGCAGACAGGCCACAGAGAGCCAGAGCCCCAGCCCATTGCTGAAGAGGATCGGTACAAACGTGATGAGCAGGATCTCTACGGGAGCAATGGGCAGGTAGGCCATGGCATAGTCATCCATTGCTTTGCTGTTCAGTTTCGGATCGACAATGCGCAGCAGGGCGATACCCATGGCCATGGTGCCTGTCCACCATCCCCAGGCAAAGATGGTCCGTTCAAACCAGAAGGTACGGCAGAGATGACGGCCGAAAAAGAGGGTGATGGCGAAAACGATGCACACACCGCACAACAACAGGACGATCAGGGGCAGGGCATATTTGACAATGACCCCTAACTTGATGGAAGCCACTCCGCAAGCCACCAACAGGTCGGTGAAGGAACTGCTCAATCGCTGGGTGGTCTGGGGATTGATGTAGCGTGAGATGTGAGTCCGGTCACACCCTTGCTTGATCAACAGGCCGATCACGAAGGCACAGCTGAACACCGGTAGCTCCAGTTGGGGGTAGTATTGTCTGACTGCCTGGCTGGTCAAATAGCCGAAGAAGGCGATGACGCAGACCAATGACAAATGGAGGGTCAGTGAATCAATGGAAATGGACGAGGTGGTCGCTTCTCCCAAGGAGTCCCTTTTGTCTTCCGGGAGCAGTCC
>JBJECC010000255.1:0-4964 GCA_051870655.1 Parabacteroides sp.
CCGCCACCAACGAGAAATGGAGTGAAGGCGGCACCTCGGTCACAATCATGATGAAACCGATCAAGGCCCCCAGACAGGCCGCCAGGCTCCAGGTGCCATGGAACGACGCCATGATGGTACGGCCAAAGAGGCGTTCTATGCAAATGCCCTGTGTATTCAGCGAAATGTCACACAAATTCCAAAAGGTGCCAAACAGGAAGAGGCAGACCGCCAACAGATAAATCGAAGGCGACCAACCGATGGCCAAGAGGGAGAGGCCATAGCCCAACACACTGATCTGCGCCATCACACGACTTCCCAAGCGGGAAACCAAATAGCCCGCCAAGGGGATGGCCACGAATTTGCCGACCGGGATCAGGAACAACACCAAACCCCAGTAAAAGATATCCTGTTCATCCGAAAAGAGCGCCTTCACATCCGGAATACGGCTTGCCCAGGTGGAGAAACAGAGTCCTTGTGCTAAAAAAAAGGTCAGAACGGCCATACGGATCCGTTCTTTCGAAAATGTCATTGCATTTGTGTTCATTTCATTGTATATTTCCGTGTTTAATTCAACCATCATTTTCCTACAAACAGGTCACGACCCGCTCCAATCCCATGCTGTGAGAACCTTTGATCAGGACGTGATACCCCTCCAACGGATGGGCTTGCAGATAGGCCATCAACGCATCACCGCTCGGGAAGGTCTCGCACTCAGCCGGAGCCACCTCCGAGAACTGTTCCCCACAAAGCAACACACGATCGAACCCACACGCCTGGATCTGCCCGACCACTTCAGCATGCAGCTGACGACTTCCCAGCCCCAGCTCCTTCATGTCGCCCAGAATCACCGCCTTCGGCGATCCCTTCATGGCTGCAAAATTCTCCAAGGCCACCCGCATACTGCTCGGATTGGCATTGTAGGCATCGATCACCAGTTCGTTCCGTCTGGTTCGTTTCAACTGCGAACGGTGGTTTGTCGGTTCATAGGCCGCAATGGCCCGGCTGATGCGTTCCGCCGGAATCTTGAAGTGGCGGCCGACCGCTACGGCAGCCAGCACATTGTCCAGATTATACCGACCGATCAGATGGGTCTCCACCGTATGAATCTTACCCTGCTGTTTCCATTCAAGTGTCAGATAGGGGTCACAGCTGACCACCCTTCCCCAGGCAAAGGCATCCTCTGCCTGGCCATAGGTAATCTGCTCAATGCCTTTGGCGATGGACTGCAAGGCGGCATCCTCTCGCTTGATAAAGACCGATCCATGTGAACGACGGATGTAGTCATACAGTTCCCCTTTGGTCTTGAGCACCATCTCCGGTGATCCGAACCCCTCCAGATGGGCACAGCCCACATTCGTGATCAGACCATAATCGGGTTGTACTATATCGACCAGCTCCTTGATGTCGCCCGGATGGCTGGCTCCCATCTCGATCACCGCCATCTCATGTTCATAGGTCAGCCGGAGCAAGGTCAGGGGCACCCCGATCTGGTTGTTGAAGTTGCCCTCCGTATAGAGTACGTTGAATTTGGAGGAAAGCACAGCGGACACCAATTCCTTGGTAGTGGTCTTTCCATTGGTTCCCGTGATACCGATAATCGGCAGGCCGATCATTTTCCGATGGCGATGCGCCAACTGCTGCAAGGTTTTCAACACATCGTCCACGAGGATGGTACGCTCGTCGATATAACAGGCCGGATTGTCAATGATCGCATACGCACAACCGGCGGCCAATGCCTTTTCCGCATATTGATTACCGTCGAACCGTTCCCCTTTGAGCGCAAAAAAGAGCGAGTCCTTCGGGCAATGGCGACTGTCGGTCGTCACAAGCGGTTGTTGGATAAACAATTCATAGAGATCTGTAATACTCATCGTTTTCTTTCCGTTCATTTTTCATTCGTGTAGAAATCGGGGCAAATGTAGCAATTAATATGTATCTTTGCCTGCAAATAGGATAGGAAAATGGAGGATAAGACACTCAATATAAAAGGCCGTCTGGTCTCGTTGTCCACACCCTGGGTGATGGGTATTTTAAATGTAACGCCTGATTCGTTTTATGCAGGCAGCCGTGTGCAGACAGAAGCGGCTATCGACGAACGGATTCAGACCATCCTGCGCGAAGGAGGCGACTGCGTGGATGTTGGCGGTTACTCGTCCCGCCCGGATGCGGCCGATGTCTCTCCCGAAGAGGAGATGCGGCGGTTAGCTGTCGCATTGGATCTGTTGCGCCGTCACTATCCTGATGTGCCGGTCTCCATCGACACCTTCCGGGCGGGAGTGGCACGTCAATGTGTGGAACGGTATGGAGCCGACATCATCAACGACATCAGCGGTGGCGGATTGGATCCGGAGATGTTCGCCACGGTAGCTGACCTACGCGTACCTTATATAATGATGCACATGAAGGGTACCCCGCAGACCATGCAGCAGCAGACCGATTATGCAGACATGATGGGCGAGATCATGCTCTACTTTGCCCAACGGGTAGAGCAGCTCCGGTTTATGGGTGTCAACGACATCATCCTGGACCCCGGCTTCGGTTTCAGCAAGACCTTGGATCAGAACTATACCCTGATGCGCCATCTGGACGAGTTCAAGCTATTCGGCCTCCCCATTCTGGTCGGTATCTCCCGGAAGAGCATGATCTATAAATTATTGGGAGGCACACCGGCCGACAGCCTCAACGGAACCACCGTACTCCATGCCTACGCTTTGCAGCATGGGGCCGACATCCTGCGCGTGCATGATGTGAGAGCTGCCGTCGAAACGATCCGTATCATCAAAAAACTTAATGAAGAATAACCATGTGGATGCATTTTGGTATTAAAGACTTGATTGATGTCCTGCTTGTGGCCGTCTTTCTCTATCAGACCTATAAACTGATGCGCAGTTCGGGCACCTTAGCCATATTCAGCGGGGTCGTCTCTTTTATTGTGGTCTGGATTCTGGTGTCGCAAATCTTGGAGATGCGTCTGATGGGAGCCATCTTGGACAAGTTCATCAGTGTCGGTTTTCTGGTGCTGATCATCCTGTTTCAAGACGAGATCCGCCGTTTCCTGCTGGCGATGGGATCGCACCGGGGCTGGAAATTCGTCACGAAACTCTTCTCGAAGAAGGATCCCAAATCGGAGAACGAGAACAAATACATTGCGCCCGTGGTGCTGGCCTGCATGAACATGGCCAAAAAGAAGACGGGAGCACTGATCTGCATCCAGCAGGATGTGGACCTGACGGTCTATGAACACACCGGCGAGATGTTCAACGCGGATGTCAATGCCCGCCTGCTGGAAAATATTTTCTTTAAAAACAGCCCTTTGCACGACGGTGCCCTGATCATTGCCAACGGACGGATCAAGGCTGCAGGCTGTATTCTGCCGGTCGCCCAAAACGCCACACTGCCCAAAGAGATGGGACTGCGCCACCGCTCCGGATTGGGTATGTCCTTAGAGACCGATGCCCTGATCATCATCGTGTCGGAGGAGCGCGGCAAGATCTCTGTAGCACACAAAGGAAAAATCAGCGTGAACGTGACGGCCGAGACTCTGCAACAGATTCTGTCGGGCGAACAGGAGGTGACGAACTATTGTTAAATCTTCTGAAACGGTCCGTTGCAAGCCGATTTATCACGTCTGTTTTGTAAACTCGATATGACATTTTGCCTACTTTTGCAGAAATATCCATCGATTATTATATATACTAAATAGCTTTTCCGATTATGGATTTAATGCAAGACATTATTGCGCGTGCGCAAGCAAACAAACAGCGCATTGTTCTTCCTGAAGGAACAGAAGAAAGAACCTTGAAAGCAGCCGACCGCCTTTTGGCCGACCAAGTAGCAGACATCATTCTGATTGGTAACCCGGAGGAAATCAATCAGCTTGCCAACGGATATGGCCTGACGCACATTGCAGAAGCCACGATCATCGATCCGAAGAATCACGAAAAGAAAGCAGCCTACGCTGATCTGCTGGTACAGTTGCGCCAGAAGAAGGGCATGACTCCGGAGAAGGCAGCCGTCCTGGTAGAGGATCCCTTGTTCCTGGCTTGCCTCATGATCAAGGCCGGAGATGCCGACGGTGAGATTGCCGGAGCACAGAACACGACCGGCAATGTGTTGCGTCCGGCTCTGCAGATCATCAAGACCGCTCCGGGCATGAAGTGCGTCTCTGGTGCCTTCCTGATGTTCACCAAGACTCCGCAGTATGGTGAGAATGGTCTGTTCGTCTTTGCAGATTGTGCCGTAATGCCCAATCCAAACGCAGAGGAGTTGGCGAGCATCGCTGTGGCAACTGCCAAGACAGCCCGTGACATCGCCAACATCGAACCGCGCGTTGCCATGTTGAGCTTCTCTACCAAGGGTAGTGCACAGCACGAGATGGTGGACAAGGTGGTCGAGGCTACCCGTCTGGCCAAAGAGCAGGCTCCGGATCTGAAGATCGACGGCGAACTGCAGGCTGATGCCGCACTGGTGGAGAAAGTGGCTGCACAGAAGGCTCCGGGCAGTGAGATTGCCGGCAAAGCCAACGTATTGGTATTCCCGACCCTGGAAGTGGGTAACATCGCCTATAAGCTGGTACAGCGTCTGGGCGGTTCGGAAGCCGTAGGTCCGATCCTGCAGGGTATGGCAGCTCCGGTCAATGACCTGTCTCGCGGTTGCTCGGTAGATGACGTCTATAAAATGGTCGCCATTGCATGTAACCAGTCTATCGGTTTGAAATCAGCCAAATAATCTGAATCTATTCATTATAAAGAAGACACGCTTATGAAGATTTTAGTGCTCAACTGCGGCAGCAGTTCCATTAAGTACAAATTATTTGATATGGCTTCCGGCCATGTCATGGCACAGGGTGGCATCGAGAAGATCGGTTTGCCCGACTCTTTCCTGAAGTTGACGGACAAAGAGGGAAAGAAGGTGATCCTGAACAAGGAGATCCCCGGTCATCAGGAGGGTCTCCAGTTTATTCTGAGTGTTCTGACGGATGC
>JBJECC010000256.1:0-4919 GCA_051870655.1 Parabacteroides sp.
CTTTCTTCTACATTGCATTGACTGCCATGATTTTGGGCACGCAACTGTTTTTGGCCGGATTCATCGGAGAGCTGATCTCCCGCAATTCGCCTACCCGGAACAATTATAAGATAGAAACGGAACTGTAAGGATGTCATTTGTCGAGCTGATTTTGTTGGCCGTCGGACTTTCCATGGACAGTCTGGCCGTTTCCGTCACCGGTGGCGTACTGATGCCTGTTTGCCGTATGGCGCACGTGGTGCGGATGGCCAGTGTATTGGCGTTTTGTCAGGCTGCCTTTACAGCCTTGGGCTATGTGGGCGGTCTGGGATTCCAGAAATATATCTGTGCGTTTGACCATTGGATCGCCTTTGCCCTGTTGCTCTATTTGGGGGGCAAGATGATATACGACAGTACGCACGAGGGCGATGAGGAGCATCCGGTCGATGTGTTGAAATGGCAGACGCTCTTCACGTTGGGCGTAGCCACCAGCATCGACGCCCTGGCTGTGGGCATTTCGCTGGCTCTCTTGCAGGAGCCTCTGCCTCCGTTGGTCGTGACCGTGGCGGTGGTGACCTTCCTTTTTTCGGCTTTCGGTGTCCTTTTCGGCAATCGTTTCGGGCGGAAGGTCGATTTGAAACTGGATCTGATCGGTGGGCTGATTCTGATCGGCATCGGTGTGAAGATCTTGATCGAACATTTGTTTTTTCAATGAATCATGTTACGTAGATTTGCTTTTTGGGTTGTCTTATGTGGTTGGTTGACAGCAATGGCCGGCTGTACGGAGACGCCCTATCAGGAGGAGAGCGGCACGGTGTTCCATACGCTCTATCATATCAAATATCAGGCGGCCCGTCCCCTGACGGACTCGATTGATGCGGAGTTGCAGGCGTTTAACCTGTCGCTCAATCCGTTCATTCCCCAATCGGTCATTTCCAAGGTGAACCGCAATGAGCCGGTGGAGGTGGACGACTGGTTCGAGACCGTATTCCGTACGGCTACGGAGGTGTCTGACCGGACCGGAGGAGCTTTTGACATCACCTGTGCCCCATTGGTCAATCTGTGGGGATTCGGATTCCAGAAGATGGACAGTGTCACGCCGCAGATGGTGGATAGCATCCGTACGTTTGTAGGCTATCGGAAAATGCGGCTGGAGAACCGGCAGGTGGTGAAGGAGGATCCGCGCATGATGCTCAACTGTTCGGCCATTGCCAAAGGCTTTGCCTGCGATGTCGTGGCACAGCTGCTGGAGCGCAACGGCGTGCAGAACTACATGGTGGAGATCGGAGGCGAAGTGACCATGCGTGGTGTGAATGCCGCCGGCAATGGCTGGCGTATCGGCATCAACAAACCGGAGGATGAGACGGAGGGCGTGCACAACGGCATTCAGCAGATTGTCCAGCTGAACCGTGCCGGAGCCGTGGCTACTTCTGGCAACTATCGGAATTTCTACATCAAGGAGGGCAAGAAATATGCCCATACCATCGATCCACGGACAGGCTATCCGGCTGAACAGCAGATTTTGAGTGCGACAATCGTGGCCGATCATTGCATCACGGCCGATGCCTATGCCACGGCTTTCATGACGTTGGGATTGGAAAAGGTACGCGAGTTGGCCCCTTCGTGGAAGGGAATCGAGTACTATCTGATCTACGTCGATGAGGAGGGCCGCCATCAGATCGAGTATTCCGAAGGAATGAAGCCGTTCCTCAGAACTGCTTCAATTCCTTGAAAAGGCGTTGCACGGGAAGCCCCATGACGTTATAGAAAGAGCCTTCGATCGACTCCACACCCACGTAGCCGATCCATTCCTGGATGCCATACGCCCCCGCTTTGTCAAACGGGCGGTAGGTGTCCACATAATAGTCAATTTCCTCTGGGGAGAGAGGAGCGAAGCGTACGGTCGTCACTGTGGAGAAGGCATGTTGCCGCTCGTGTGTAGTCAGGCAGACGCCCGTGATCACCTGATGGGCCCGTCCGGCCAGTTGGCGCAACATGTGGATGGCCTCTTCGCGCCCGTGCGGTTTCCCCAGCACTTCACCCTCCACCCAGACAATCGTGTCGGCTGTGATCAGCAGCTCGTCCGCTGCCAGATGGGGCAGGAAAGCCCTGGCCTTTTTCCGTGCCAGATATTGCGGCACCTCTTCTCCCGGCAATGTGGCCGGATAATCCTCTTCTACCCCCTGCACATCACGCACTTCAAACGGCAGATCCAGTCCCGCCAGCAATTCGCGTCTGCGGGGCGATTGGGAGCCTAAAACAAGTCGGTATTTCAATTCCATCTGTTTATGAATTAGTCCTTTTTTTTTACCATCCGAAAGCCTCTTTTCCCATCCAGTTGCCCTGCGCCTTCAAGGTCTGTTCGATGACATCGCGTGCCACGCCGTCACCCCCTTTCCTGTGGGAGATGTATTTGGCAATCTCCTTGATCTCCGGGGCGGCATCCGCAGGTGCGACAGGCAGTCCGGCCAGCCGCATCACTTCGAAGTCCGGAATGTCGTCTCCCGCATACAACACCTCTTCGGGCTGCAATCCGGTCTTTCCCAGAAAATCCTGATAGTCATGGATCTTGACGGCACTCTTCAGATAGATGTGCTGAACGCCCAGACGGGAAAAACGGACACGGACAGCTTCCGTGTAGGCCCCCGTGATGATGGCTACCGCATAGCCCTTTTTGACAGCGAGTTGCAGCGCATATCCGTCTTTGATGTTGACGGTGCGCATCGGATCGCCTTCGGGCGAGAGGGGAATGACTTCGCGGGACAATACGCCATCGACATCGAAGACGAAAGCCTTTATTTTCTTTAGATCATAATTGATGCTGCTCATGTAGTTGCTTTTTTGTGAATGCTTTGACTCAATAATTGATACAATTGCCGTTGGTCGGGGTCGGACAGTCCGGAGAGATGCTTCCGGATCACATTCTCATCGTATCGGACGGCAGGTCCCGTCTGTGCCTCCGCCGGAGACAAGGCATGAACTTTGGCGGCTGTCTCGTCGATCAGCGGCAGCAACACCTGCCAGGGGATCGCCTCCTTCTCCAACAGATCGCCCGCCAACGCATACATGTGATTGGTGAAATTGCAGGCAAACACGGCGGCCAGATGCAGCACCCGGCGCTTGTCGGAGCCGAGCAGGCGTACCTGATCCGACAGGAGCCGGCCCAGTGCCAGCAAGTCCTGTTCGACAGCCGGATCCGATCCCTCCACAAAAACCGGAATCGGCCGGAAAGCGACGGCCCGCTCTTTACTGAAGGTCTGTAAAGGATAAAACACGCCGTATCGGGGATTCTTTCCGGCAAATACGGACATCGGCATACTGCCGGCTGTGTGAATCCAAATGCCTCCGTTGGGGCTCATCTGTCCGATTACATCTTCCAACGCATTGTCTTTGAGTGAGAAAATGTAATAGTCCGCATCCGGACGGAGCTGGCTGATCTCCGTGGTCCGGTCGCAATGAAGCCGTTCGGCCAGTCGGGCAGCCGATGCCTCTGTCCGGCTATATACCTGCACGATTTCTACCTTTGCCGCCTGCAGGGCCCATGCGAGATGGGTCGCCAGGTTACCGGCACCGATCATGACTGCTTTCATGGCTCTGGGTCAGGAGAAGGGGTTCTGTAGGTTTCGAGGTGAATCTTGTCCCACTGCAGATGAGACTCGTCGAACGGCTTGCGCTCCTGGTCTTTGTGGCCGATACCGATGATGGACAGGACCTCCAGCTGATAGGGCACTTGCAACAGGTTGCGCACGTAGTCGGCAGAGTCGCGCTCGTCTTCCGTGACGCGGTTGCGCACCTGACACCAGCAGCTGCCCAAGCCCAGATCCTCAGCTTGCAGCTGCATGTAGATCGAGGCCACTGACGCATCTTCCACCCACACATCGCTCGCCATGCAGTCGGCACAGACCACGATGGCGATGGCACACCCTTTCAGGAAAGAGGATCCACCGCTTTTGCAGCATGACAGTTTTTCCAACATCTCTTTGTTTTCCACCACAATGAATTGCCAAGGGTTCGACCGCTTGGAGGAGGGCGCCATCAACGCGGCTTTCAGAATCAGTTCGACCTGTTCCGGAGTCAGCAGCTCGGAGGTGAACTTGCGGGTACTTCTTCTATTTTTGATCAATGATGCGAAACTTTCCATTTCTCAGTTCTGTTTTTGTTTGATTTCTCTATAGGACAAAGGTAATGAATTACCTCAAATCTTCCTTGCATTTTTCCGTTTTTCTGCACCTTGACTGAAGCCCTGCCCAGTTCAACCGGAATGCTGTTTTTACCCGTTTAACATGATTTAATAAGGTCGGAAACTCCTGCTTTTTGAGAATACATATTTTTGCGACAAACTCGTAATGATAAATAAAACAAGATGGAAAATTTAACAAGACAAGAAGAAGAGGTGATGCTGAGGATTTGGCAGCATGCACCCTGTTTTATCAGAGAGGTTTTAGATGGTTATACCGATCCGATGCCCTATACGACGCTGGCATCCATATTCAAGAATCTGGAGCGGAAAAAATACATCAAGGGAAAACGGATGGGCATCTGTTATCAGTATCATGTCCTGATCGACCAGGAGAGCTACAAACGTGCACACATGGAATTCATTGCCAGCAATTATTTCGGGAATTCCTACAAGCAGATGGTCTCTTTCTTCGCCAAGGAGCAACGCATCTCCGCAGACGATCTGAAGGAGTTGGCTGCCATGATCGAACAGGGAAAAGAATGATCTCTCCGATGCAACACAAGACCAGTCACGAATGGAATTGTTTTTTTCATTCGTGACTGGTCAAAAGGATATTCTCAATTTCTTATGGATGAACAGGAATGGCCTCGATCTCCTCACGGGAGAGACCGGTGGCCTGCATGATTGTTTTACCCCTTCTTTTCGCCCAGTTCGATGGCTGTGAGGAAACAGTTGCGCGTGTCGCGATAGGCTTTCAGGC
>JBJECC010000257.1:0-4917 GCA_051870655.1 Parabacteroides sp.
AAAAGAAATGATTACAGATAACGAAGAAGCAATCATCAATCATCTCATCCGAAAGGGCCTCAGTTTCGCCGTGTGGCGTATTCCCGGCGAGACACAGGTCCACTTTCGGATGCAATCGTCCGGAACTCCGGACCTACTGGATAAACTGGAGGCGCTCAATGGCCGGCGAGGGTTCGTGATGGCACCTTTCCAGATTCAGCCAGGGCATCCGGTTGTCCTGATACAGCCCGACTGCTATAGTCTGGAAGAAGCATCCCGGCTGATTCAAGCCAATGCAGCAGAAACCGATTGCCTCCTCCCGACAACGGAAACGACAGATCCTATCGTGGACGAAGGGGAAGAGAGAGCCATCTATCTGCAACGCTTCCATTGCTTTGCCGATCTACTGAAGAAGGGCATCCAAGACAAGCTGGTGCTTTCCCGCCAGCACATTGCCGCCAAGAAGGCATCCTTTTCACCGGCTGCTACGTTTGCAGCTGCTGCCAAACGCTATATCCATTCATACGTCTATCTCTGCCACACCCCACAAACCGGCACATGGATTGGAGGGACTCCTGAGATTCTCCTCTCCGGTCAGCAGGGAGACTGGCAGACGGTAGCCCTGGCCGGCACACAGGTCATCCGGGGCGGAAAGATTCCACAGCAATGGGACGACAAAAACTGGCGTGAACAGCAATTGGTAGCCTACTACATCCGGCGGCAATTGGATACCTTGGGCATCGTACCCCGGGAGAACGGTCCTTATGCCATCCGTGCCGGCGAAGTCTCCCACCTGAAAAGCGATTTCCATTTCCGGCTCTCCGACCAAGACAAATTGGGCGACCTGTTGGCTCTGCTCCATCCTACCCCGGCCGTATGCGGACTCCCCAAGATGGAAGCCTACCGCTTTATTCTCGCACATGAAGGATACGACCGGAGTTATTATTCCGGCTTCATCGGCTGGCTCGATCCGGAAGGACGAAGTGATCTGTATGTCAATTTACGCTGTATGCGGGTAGAAGAGACATTCCTGCATTTCTATGCAGGTGGCGGACTGCTCGCCTCTTCCAACGCTGAGAGTGAATGGCAAGAGACACAGGACAAGCTGGAGACCATGAAACGGATTGTATTATAATCTAAATTCCAATCTAAGAGAAACGTGTATTCAAATAAACAAAACTGCTTACAGCTCATCGCGCTGCTGAAGGCGCACGGCATCAGCAACCTGGTGTTGTGTCCCGGTAGCCGCAATATTCCTTTGGTCCAATCATTGGCTCAGGATGAGTTTTTCCATTGTCATGCCGTCACGGACGAACGAAGTGCCGGATTCTTCGCTCTGGGACTATCTCTGCACGGAGGCAAACCCGCGGCTGTCTGTTGTACCTCCGGTACGGCCCTGCTCAATCTACATCCGGCAGTAGCGGAGGCATTCTATCAACAGGTTCCCTTAGTGGTGATTTCAGCCGACCGTCCGGCTGCCTGGATCGGACAAATGGACGGACAGACCTTGCCACAACCGGGTGTTTTCGGCCCGTTGGTCAAATATGCTGTCCAACTGCCTGAAATACATTCCGACGAAGACACCTGGTACTGCAACCGTTTGATCAATGAGGCACTGATGGAGCTGAACCATCACGGGAAAGGTCCGGTACACATCAACGTGCCTATCTCGGAGCCCTTCTTCGCGTGCGACACTCCTCAGTTGCCTGAAGTACGGGTGATCACCCGCTACCAAGGACTGAATGTATATGACCGTGAATATCAAGGATTGATTGACCGGCTCAACCGTTACAACCGGAGAATGGTAGTGGCCGGACAGATGAGTCTGATCTATCTCTTCGAAAAGAAGATCTGCAAACAGCTTTACAAACATTTCGTCTGGCTGACCGAACATTTGAGTAACCGCATTGTGCCGGGCCGGGCCATCAAGAACTTTGATGCCCTGCTCTACGCTTTGCCGGAAGAGCAGTTGACACATTATGTACCCGACCTGCTGATCACTTACGGAGGCCACATCGTTTCCAAACGACTGAAACACTTTCTGCGTAACCATCCGCCCAAAGAGCATTGGCACATTGCATTGGATGGTAAGCCGGCTGACTTGTTCGGCTCGCTGACCACTGTCATTGAAATGGATCCATTCGAGTTTCTGGAGAAGATTGCCTATCTGTTGGATAACCGGCAGACCCCTTTCCCGAAGCAATGGGAACAGGCGGCCAAACAGATTCCGGAACCCCAATTCGGTTATTCGGAAATGGAGGCGATCGGCCGGTTGATGCGTTCGTTGCCGGAGGAGTCGGCTCTCCATCTGGCTAATAGCTCGGCAGTGCGGTACGCCCAGCTCTTTACACCGCCTGAATCGACAGAGATCTGCTGCAACCGGGGAACCAGTGGCATTGAGGGAACTCTCTCAACCGCATTAGGCTATGCCTCCGCTTCGGCCAAACTCAATTTCGTCGTCATCGGCGACCTCAGTTTTTTCTATGACCTGAATGCATTGTGGCATCAGCCCATCCGCCCCAATTTGCGAATCCTGTTACTCAACAACGGTGGCGGAGAAATCTTCCGGGCCCTTCCAGGACTGCAGATGAGCGAGGAGACACGCCGCTTTGTCACCGCCACCCATCATACATCAGCCCGTGGCTGGGCAGAAGCCCAAGGATTTGACTACCTGACTGCGCACAACGCCGAAGAACTGGAAGAGACCATGGGCCACTTTGCCAGCGCCTCACCGAACGATCATCCGCTCCTATTAGAGGTGTTTACCGATCCGGATGAGGACATCCGTCAACTAAAGGGCTACTACCATAGCCTGCGTCCGTTGTTCGGCATTGCATCAGAGAAAGAATAGAGAGACACCGAACACACTGATCAGTGCCCCCAACAATTCGCGGAAGGTCACTCGCTGCCGATAAAGCAGATATGAGGGCAACAGTATCAGAATCGGTGTCAGCGCCATCAACGTAGAGGCAATGCCCGCCTCGGTGTATTGCACTGCCATCAAGGAGAAAGAGACTCCCAAATAGGGACCGAAAATGGTACCGGCTGTTGCGGCCGACATCGCTTTCCGATCGTGTACAGCACGCCGCAACAGCCGCCCTTGACGGGAGGCAAACAGCAATACGACGAACCCGATCACTCCGATGATCGCCCGAATTTCCGTAGCGGCAAAGGGGACCATAAAGAGAGCCGTTGCATCAGAGGCATCTACTGTCTGCATGAAATAATTCATACCCAGCTTGCTGAAAACCAATCCGACCCCTTGCCCCGTGCCGGCACCGATGCCAAATAAAACTCCTTTCCAAGGCAGGGTCACATGCCACTTATCAGACGAACCACCCGACTTGCTGATAATGGAAAGAGCGATACCCGACAGCGTGACAAACATCCCGAACCAAGCCTGCGGAGGCAGTTGTTCCCCCAAAATGAGCCAACCGGTCAAGGCGGCTGAAGGGGGTGCCAGCGTCATGAAGAGCTGTCCGAAGCGGGAACCGATGTAGAGATAGGAATTGAAAAGACAATAATCGCCCAACACATATCCGATAAAACCGGAGACACCCAACCAGAGCCACGCCTCTCCATTGGCATCCAGTGGCAGAGGCTCACCTGTCGTAATCCACAGCGTAATCCCTAACATCAAAAGCGACAACGAAAGACGGACGACATTCAGCGACAATGTGCCGATCCGCTTTCCTGCATATTCAAAACAAAGGGCCGTAGCCGTCCAAGAGACCGCTACGCCCAAAGAGATCATTTCCCCTACAAACATGGCGAATCAGATTAGAAAGGTACTTCATTCGGATTACCGGTCGGAATGGCAAAGGGTTGGGATGCTCCGCCTGCTTCCGGTTGTCCAGGGGCAAATGGATCTGTACCACCTGCAAAAGAGACCTTATTTCCCGACGAGGAGAACTCGCGCACCGGCATATCATCCTCTATATTCATGAACTTGGCAAATTCGCTCTTGAAACGCAGACGGACATCACCCGTGGCACCGTTACGATGCTTGGCAATGATGATCTCCGCCAAACCGACCAACGAGTTTCCCCGCTCATCCTCCGTAATCTTATAATATTCCGGACGATGGATGAAGCATACCATATCGGCATCCTGCTCGATGGCTCCGGACTCACGCAAGTCAGCCAACTGAGGGCGCTTACCCTCCACACCCTGACGTGATTCGACACCACGGTTCAACTGCGAAAGCGCAATCACCGGAATATTCAGCTCTTTCGCCAATCCCTTCAAAGAACGGGAGATCATACTTACCTCCTGTTCACGACTGCCGAAATTCATTCCACTAGCGTTCATCAGCTGCAAATAGTCGATGATGATACACTTGATCCCATGTTCCCGCACCAAACGGCGTGCTTTGGTCCGCAATTCGAAGACCGAGAGACTCGGCGTATCATCGATGTAGATCGGTGCATCATACAGCTCACGGATCTTGAAGTCGAGCTGTTCCCACTCATACTTCTCCAAACGTCCGCTCTTGATCTTCTCACCCGGAATCTCACATACATTCACAATCAGACGGTTCACCAACTGCACATTACTCATTTCCAACGAGAAGAGAGCCACAGGGATATTAAAGTTCACTGCCATGTTTTTCGCCATGGAGAGTACAAATGCCGTCTTACCCATGGCCGGACGTGCCGCAATGATCACCAAATCAGAGTTCTGCCATCCGGAAGTGATCTTATCCAAACCACCGAATCCGGTACGTAAGCCGCTCAACCCCTCTTTCTGGTTGGCGGCCTTCTCCAGCATCTCCAAAGCATCTTTGATGACAGGATTGATCTGCGTCACATCCTTCTTCACGTTACGCTGTGAGATCTCGAACAACTTTCCCTCCGCCTCCTGCATCAGGTCATCCACATCGATAGTCTCGTCAAACGCACTGTTCTCAATTTGTGCGGCAAAAGAGATCAGCTCCCG
>JBJECC010000258.1:0-4885 GCA_051870655.1 Parabacteroides sp.
GCTTTCAGTCGTGAGCTGCTTGAAAGCGAACTGTTTGGCTACAAGGCCGGAGCCTTCACCGGTGCAGTGAAAGACAAGAAAGGATTGCTGGAGGAAGCGAATCATGGAACACTGTTTCTCGATGAGATCGGCGAGATGGCCCTGGAGTTGCAAGCCAAACTATTGCGAGTATTGGAGACGGGCGAGTTTGTGAAGGTGGGTGATACCAAAACCACACGGGTTGATGTACGTATCCTCTCAGCCACCAACCGTAACTTGAAGGAGGAGATTGCCGAGGGGCGTTTTCGTGAAGACCTCTATTTCCGTCTGTCTGTCTTCCGCATCGAGTTGCCTCCTTTACGTCTCCGGCGTGATGATATTCCGCAGTTGGCACAGCATTTTATCGACAAGTTCAGTCGTTCCATCGGCCGTGAGGATATCACACTGGCTCCGGAAGCGTTACACGTACTCACAACCTATGCCTGGCCGGGTAATGTGCGTGAATTGATGAATGCCATCGAACATGCACTCATCGTCTGTGACGGGCAGATCACGCGGGGAGATCTCCCCCTCGACCTTTTGGCCGGCAACAATACCTCTACAGTTGGCGATACTCTGCTGGACTTGAAGAGTGTCGAATGCAGCCATATCATCAAGGTATTGGGGTACACCCATGGCAATAAGACGGAAGCCGCCCGTTTGCTCAAGATCGGTCTTACGACTCTCTACCGAAAGATTGAAGAGTATGGCATAAGTCTCTAAGGCTATTCAACCATTCTTCAAACCCTTTTCAAAGTGAAGCATACGTTTCATTTTGAAAGGGGTTTCCTTTTGCTTGATGGGATATGTATAGTCTATATCTTCCTTATAATGAATATATTGTGTTTTTCGTGACACATTTGGCATGCACATTGCTTATAAAAACGGTGATAACAAGATTGTTTAATTTAAAAAGGAAAGAAATGGATTTGTTTTCATTGGGATTTGCGATTTGCCTGTTGAGCGGCATAGGCTGCTTCGGACTGTTTTACAAGTGTATTGACTGGTTTGAAAAAATCTAAAAGAAGGAGGTGGGAGAGATGTACACAGCATTGTTTATCGTCAGCTTGGTGATGTGCGCTTATTTGATGTACGTACTTGTCAGGCCGGAAAAATTCTAAAGGAGTATGAACACAGAGATTTTAGGAGTTATTCTTCAGATTGTCCTCATGGTAGGACTTGCCTGGCCGCTCGGGATATATATCGCCCGGGTGTATAAGGGAGAGAGAACATGCCTCGATTTCATGAAGCCGGTCGAACGGTGGATGTTCAGGTTGAGTGGTGTAAATCCAGAGGAGGAGATGGACTGGAAACAGTTCCTCCGTGCGCTGCTCACTGTCAATCTCTTCTGGTTTGTGTGGGGCTTGGTGCTGTTGGTGGCACAGGGTGTGTTGCCGCTTAATCTCGACGGCAATGTCGGACAGACTTGTCATCAGGCATTCAACACCTGCATTTCATTTATGGTGAACTGTAACCTGCAACACTATAGTGGTGAGAGTGGCCTGACCTACTTCACACAGTTATTTGTGATTATGTTGTTCCAGTTCACTACAGCAGCCACAGGAATGGCGGCAATGGCCGGTATTATGAAGGCACTGGCGGCAAAGACCACTCAGACCATAGGTAACTTTTGGCGTTATCTTGTGTTGAGCACTACCCGTATTCTCTTGCCCTTGTCACTTGTGGTCGGAATGATTCTGATTGTGGAAGGGACGCCTATGGGCTTTGAAGGGAAAATGACACTGACTACCCTTGAAGGAGAGACGCAACAGGTATCACAAGGACCTACGGCTGCCATTGTCGCTATCAAGCAGCTGGGAACCAACGGTGGTGGATATTTCGGTGTCAATTCCTCCCATCCGTTGGAAAACCCTACCTATCTGACCAATATAGCAGAATGCGGGAGTATTCTGTTGATTCCGATGGCATTGGCCTTTGCATTCGGTTTCTATCTGAAACGGAGGAGATTAGGGTACAGCATCTTTGGTGTTATGCTGTTTGCCTATCTTGTAGGTGTGGGAATCAATGTCTATGAGGAGATGAACGGCAATCCACGTATTGAAGCCATGGGGATTGCCCAAGATGGGGGCGCTATGGAGGGTAAGGAGGTTCGTATTGGCTCGGCAGCCAGTGCTCTCTGGAGCGTCACGACTACCGTCACCTCCAACGGTTCAGTCAACTCGATGCACGACTCAACCATGCCTCTGTCGGGAATGATAGAGATGCTGAATATGCAGATTAACACATGGTTTGGCGGAGTAGGAGTGGGATGGATGAACTATTTCACCTTCCTCATCATAGCCGTGTTCATCAGCGGACTGATGGTGGGGCGAACGCCCGAATTCTTAGGGCATAAGGTGGAGGCGCGTGAGATGAAGATAGCCTCTATCGTGGCCTTGCTCCATCCGTTCATCATCCTTGTTGGTACGGCATTGGCAGCCTGGTTGTTTGTCCATGCGCCTGAGTTTGTGGCAAGCGAAGGTGGGTGGCTCAACAATCCGAGTTACCATGGACTGAGCGAAATGCTCTACGAATACACCTCTTCAGCTGCCAACAACGGTTCTGGATTTGAAGGATTGGGAGACAATACCTGGTTCTGGAACTACTCTTGCGGCATCGTGCTGATTCTTGGCCGCTTCGTGCCTATCGTGGGACAGGTTGCCATTGCCGGCATTCTGGCCAAGAAGAAATATATACCGGAAAGTGCGGGAACACTGAAGACTGATACCCTGACATTCGGCGTGATGACCTTTGCCGTCATCTTCATCGTGGCAGCCCTGTCGTTCTTCCCTGTTCATGCGTTGAGCACTATTGCAGAACATTTAACACTTTAATGATATGAATACTCTTTTTGAAAAGGAACAAGTTATAGCGAGCGTCAAGCAGTCGTTTGTGAAGCTCGACCCGCGACAGATGATCAAGAACCCTATCATGTTCACGGTGGAGATCTGTACTGCCATCATGCTGCCCGTGACCATCTATTCGGCATTCAGCAGCGAGCAAGGTTCGTTTGCCTACAATGTATGGGTGTTCGGTGTTCTCTTCATCACCCTGCTGTTTGCTAATTTTGCCGAGGCAATCGCCGAAGCCCGTGGCAAGGCTCAGGCGGACAGTTTGCGTAAGACACGTGAAGAGACTCCTGCCAAACTGTATGTGAATGGAGAAATAAAGACAGTGAGCAGTTCGGAGTTGAAGAAAGGCGATGAATTTGTGTGTGAGGCAGGCGATGTGATCCCTGCCGACGGTGAGATTATAGAAGGTCTTGCCTCCATTGATGAGAGTGCGATTACGGGCGAGTCAGCTCCCGTCATCCGCGAGGCAGGTGGCGACAAGAGTAGTGTGACGGGTGGTACTAAGGTGCTGAGCGACCACATCCGCGTGAAGGTGACTACACAGCCCGGCGAGAGTTTTCTCGACAAAATGATTGCACTCGTTGAGGGGGCATCGCGACAGAAGACACCCAATGAGATAGCCTTGACCATTTTGCTGGCTGTGTTTACCCTGGTGTTCTTGATTGTGTGCATCACGTTGAAACCCTTTGCTGACTATACAGGTACTGTTATTACCATTGCTTCGTTCCTGTCGCTCTTTGTCTGTCTGATACCGACCACTATCGGAGGTTTGCTTTCAGCGATCGGTATCGCAGGAATGGATCGTGCCCTACGTGCCAATGTGATCACCAAAAGCGGAAAGGCTGTCGAGACTGCCGGAGACGTGGATACCCTTTTACTCGACAAGACGGGGACCATTACCTTGGGTAACCGGAAAGCCACGGCGTTTTATCCTGCTGAAGGCGTGGAGAAGCAACGGTTCATAGAATATTGTCTGCTCTCCTCTATATCCGACGATACCCCGGAAGGCAAGTCGATCGTGGAACTGGCACACAAGGAAGGAATGCGTATACAGAATCTGGATACACATAGTGCACGGATGATTAAGTTCACCGCCGAAACGAAATCGTCCGGTATCAACCTGAAAGACGGAACAGAAATCCGAAAGGGAGCATACGATGCCATCCGTCGCATCGCGGAGTCGGCGGGAGACATATTCCCGGAAAGTATCATGCAGCTCGTGAAACAGATCACCTCCAATGGCGGTACTCCTCTTGTGGTGGCAGTAAACAAAAAGGTGGTGGGGGTCATTGAGCTGCAGGACATCATCAAACCGGGCATCCGTGAACGTTTTGAGCGTCTCCGGAAGATGGGGGTGAAGACTGTCATGGTGACAGGTGATAATCCGCTTACCGCCAAATACATTGCTGACAAAGCGGGTGTGGATGACTTTATAGCGGAGGCGAAGCCGGAGGATAAGATGAATTATATCAAGGTGGAGCAGCAGAATGGCAAACTGGTGGCCATGATGGGTGATGGTACAAATGATGCCCCCGCCTTGGCACAGGCAGATGTGGGCGTGGCTATGAACAGCGGTACGCAGGCCGCCAAGGAAGCTGGCAACATGGTTGACCTCGACAACGACCCAACGAAGCTTATCGAGATTGTGGAGATAGGCAAGCAGTTGCTCATGACGCGCGGCACGCTCACCACCTTCTCCATCGCCAACGACGTGGCAAAATACTTTGCCATTGTTCCTGCTCTGTTTATGGTGTCCATCCCCCAGTTGTCGGCCCTCAACATCATGGGACTTCATTCTCCCGAGAGTGCCATCCTGTCGGCAGTTATCTTCAATGCCCTCATCATCCCGTTGCTTATCCCGTTGGCATTGCGTGGTGTGAAGTACAAACCGATTGGGGCAAGTGCACTGTTGCGCCGCAATCTGCTTATCTATGGCGTGGGAGGCATCATCGCTCCTTTTGTGGGCATAAAATTGATTGATTTAATCGTAGGTTTATTCTTTTAATTGACAATAC
>JBJECC010000259.1:0-4877 GCA_051870655.1 Parabacteroides sp.
CCTCGCCACTACAAAAGGTCAATACCAACATGGCCATGGGCAAAAGCCGTAAAAAATGATATCTCTTTTTCATAATGGATTGCGAATTTGAATTAGAATGAAACTTGGATACCGCCCATGAACACACGGCGAGCACTCTGGTTACCGTTGTCGGTGTTAGCGTTACCATTATAGTTGTTACCCACCAGACCGGTTTCCGGATCGTTGTGACGGTTGGCAGCCGGGCCCAGTGTCCATACGTTGTCGGCACTCAGGTAAAGACGCAGGTAAGAAAGATGCATCTTCTCGATGAGGCGGCGCGGTACGGTATAACCGACAGCCAAGTTACGCAGACGGAAATAGTCGTTGTTGAACAAGTAAAAGTCAGTTGACTTACGTGTGCTGGAATAGTCATCGGCAGACCAACGGGGGAAGAGGGCTACGTCACCCGGTTTTTCCCAAACCTTGCCTTCTACCAAGTCCTGGATCACACCGACACCGTTACGGACGGTCGTGTTCTCCATATAGACATAGTCGAACATCTTGGAGCCGAAAGAGGCGTACCACATCATTGACAGGTCAAAGTCTTTCCACTTGAATGTATTCGTGATAGAACCGAATGCCTTTGGAATGGCAGAACCGCACCATTGGTAGTCATCCACTGTGACTTCTGAATAGTCTTCTGTCATCTTCCATCCGTTCTGGCCGTCGCGGATCCAGTAACGCATGTTACCGTTGTCCGGATTTACGCCGGCATTTTTCGGCAAATAGAATTCATACAGAGACTTACCCTCTTCCAGACGATAGCTGGCTGTACGGTTCGAATAGGTATAGGCACCACCCGGCAGATAAGTTACCTCATTCTTCAGTGTAGAGAAGTTGAAGTCGATGTCCCACTGGAAGTTCTTGTTCTTGATGGCTGTCGCATTCAAGGTGATTTCAAAACCCTGGTTGCGGACATTACCCAAGTTGGTGTTCATACCGGTTGCGTCACCCACCTGGGCAGACAACGGCAGATCCTTGTAGTACAGCAGGTCGGCAGAATTACGGGTGTAGTATTCCAGCGTACCGCTCAGACGGCCGAAGAGACCGAAATCGACCGCTACGTTAAACTGCTTGTTACGCTCCCATTTCAATTCCGGAGTGGCAATGGTAGAGGGCTTGTAGCCGGGCAGACCATACAGGTTGTCGGCTGCATAATAGGCCTGGTAGGCATACCAGATCTCGGCACCGGTTGAACCGTCACCATTACGGGCAAACAGTTTGTCGTTACCGGATGTACCGTAGCTGGCACGGAGAGCCAGATTGTCCAACCAGTCGCTGCTCTGTTCCATGAAGGCCTCTTTCGAGATACGCCATGAACCGCCGACAGAGAAGAAGTTACCCCAACGGCTGTCCTTGCTGAAACGGGAAGAACCATCCCGACGATAAGAGGCGGAGAGGTAATACCGGTTGGCATAGTTGTAATCCAATTTGCCGAAGAAAGAGAGCAATCCGTAACGGATGCGGTTTGATTCGTTGGCCCAGTTCATGGTCGTAGAAGACAATTCATACTGACCGGTCTGCATGATACCCTCACCGTAGGCGTAGGTATATTGCTGGTTGTAGTGGTAATACTCATGACCGACCATGGCGTTTACACTGTGGTCGCCGAAGCTGTGATCCCATGTCAACAGGTTGTTCCAGGTGATGGACTGGATCTTATAGTTCGTACGGCTGGCCGAACCACCATTGGTGGTGACGGTCACACCGTAGGGAGCCAGCTGGTCTCCACCATGAACGGCTGACCAATATCCATACACATTCTGGGTATTGTCGTCGAGGTTGACCGCTGTACGGAACTTCAGGTCAAACGGCAATTTGACTTCTGCAAAATATTTGGCCGAAATGGTCGTGTATTCGTTGGAAGTGAACTCTTCATCGTTCGGGTTGTTCCAGTAGTCACCTTTACCCAACACGTGGATACCGAAGAAGTTGGCATTGTTCGTACCGAAGTCATACATACGGTCGCCTGTCTTCAAAGAGTATTCCCAGTCGGTGTTGTCCGCATTCCGCAGATAGGGAGAGTTCAACGTGTTGGAGAAGACCAACGCACGGTTATAACCCTTGGAGTTCTGGCGGGCATAGGAGTAGGCCAAGTTACCGCCCATAGACAGCCAATCCGTCACTTCGGAAGAGACATTGGCACGGAATGAATAACGGGTATAGTAGTCGTTATTGGAGTAACCCTTATCGTTTAAGTATCCTAAAGAGGTATAATACTGTGTCTTGCCATCCTGGCTGGAGCCGCTCAGGTCAATACCGTAGTCTTGACGCAGTTTCTTGTCGAATACCAAGTCATACCAGTCATAGTCGGACTTGTCCCATACCATCTCCAAGGCCGGGTTGGTGTAGCAGTTGCCGTTCCCGTCGTGGAGCACATAGTTGGAGGCATCGCCGGTCCATTTGAACGGAGTGACATACACCTGTTCCCCATTGGAATTGGTACGCGGCACGACATGCTTGGAGAGCACATTGGCAGAAGCATAATCACCGGCTTCCTGTGCACTCTTACCATATTTATAATACTGGTCGTTGTAGATAGCCCGCCATACATTGGTCAGCTGCTGGTAGGGATCTGCCTTGTCGGGATGTGGAACAGCCAGGTCGGATGTACCCCAGGCACCCCGGAAGTTGACACGCGGCTTACCGGCCTTACCCTTCTTGGTCGTGATCACAACCACACCATTGGCGGCACGAGAACCATACAGTGAAGAGGCTGCCGCATCCTTCAAGACTGTCATGGACTCGATATCGGAGGGGTTGATGGAGTTCAACGTACCGTCGTAAGGCATACCATCGACCACATACAACGGAGTCGTCTCTCCGGACATAGAACTGATACCACGAATCTGGATACGGGAGTCAGAACCCGGGGTACCTTCGTTGTTCACCACATTGACACCGGCACTCATACCCTGCAGGGCCTCTACGAAACCGGAGCCGGAGATCTTCTCCAACTGGTCAGCCTTGACCACGCTGGCAGAACCGGTGAACGAAGATTTCTTGGCCGTACCGTATGCAACGACCACCACTTCATCCAGATCTTGTGTATCACTCTTCAACAACACTTGCACGGCGCTGCGTCCGTCCCATGTAATTGTCTGCGTCGCCATACCGACGAACGAGATTTCCAATACGGCACCTTTTGAGACTCCCTCCAAAGAGAAGCGTCCCTCCATGTCCGTAATCGTACCGCTGGTTGTACCTTTGACTACCACAGATGCACCAGCCACAGGGCCCATTTCATCTTTGACCACACCGGTCACCTTACCGCTTTGTTGGCTGATAGGAGAAGCCGATGGCTTCATTTCTGCCAAAGCTTGCGTCGTGCCTGCCGCTCCAAACAATGCGGAGAGCAGCATCACCTTGATTAATTTAGAATTTGATACCATAATCTAAACGTAATTTTTATGTTACGAGGAATTACGTGCGGCAAATGTAATGGAATCTTCTTGATTTTGAAATAAAAGTCATTAAAAATAAGCTATAATTTAACATATCTGTAAACCTATTCCAGACCACAGGGCAGTGTCAACAGCTGGTAAAGCAGCGTACGGGCCATGCGGATCTGTCCTTTTGTGTTTGGATGGAGTTGGTCAAATCCCTTATCATGAAAATAGGTCAGCTGTTCCTCGACCATCGGGTTCAAGCCTCCGACCGCATTGAGGTCGATCACAGGCACACCCCATACGTTCGCGGCCTCCTTGACAGCCTCCACATAGGCATCGATGTAGGCACCACATTTGTTTTGATAGCTCTCGTCGGGTTGCAGGTTCGTATGGCCGAAGTCGGCGAACGCACGATGGATCGGAGTCAGCAGGACAATCTGTTTTTCCGGATAGCGTGCCTTCAGTTGGCTGATACCGATGTTGATACGCCCGCGATAGGTCTCCTGGCTCATGACTAACGTACGTCGTTTCCGCAGATAGTACTGGCGCGGTTCTCCGGTAGCCGCCATCACCTCTTCCTCTTTTTCCGTGTACCATTCACCCAAAGGCACCCCGGCATTGAAATCATTCGTACCCATAAATACTAAAATGGCATCTACTTCCGCTCCATGCTCATTCCAAAGCTGTTCGCTCTGATGTGGCACATCGTCCCATTGCCGTCCGCTGACTGCATAGACATAGGGGGTGATGTGGAGCCATTCTTCCAGATATTGCCAATATTTCCGAATGTTGTCACCGTAACAATTGGGGTCCGTGATGGAGTCACCGATGTATCCAACCCGTTTCCCATACCAGGGATGCCAATCCATCTCCTGCTGTTGTGCCACGGCCTGTTCCGGTGTCCACAACGCCATGCAAAGGAGAACCAAAAAGAATATACAACGTTTCATGATAGTGATATTTTAAGTTAAATAGGTTCGTATGGGGAAGGCTGCGAAGTAGAGTTACAAAGCCTCAACCTCTTCAAGAGACAATCCGGATATTTCAGCAATCGTCGCCAAATCCATTCCACGCCGTTTCATCGCAGTGGCTATTTCGATTTTTCCTTCGATTTTTCCTTCAGTTTTTCCTTCCGCTCTACCTTCTGCTAACCCTTCCGCTTTTCCCTCTTTACGGCCTTTTTCCTCGCCGATTTTCAGGCCTCTTTCTTCACCGATTTTCAGGCCTCTTTCTTCACCGATCTTAATACCCTCTTCCCGCTCTGTATGGAGCGAATCCATATAGGCATAGTCATTCATGAGGCTCATCTGATAGGCGAGCATCTCGTCGGGAGACATACGCGACATGGACGCGATATGTTTCAGTTTCTGGAAAATCTGGTTATTCAGCTCCTGCGGCATCCGGTTCAGTATATCCATATGTGTCAATACGTATAATAACTTCTTATGTATGGTATCACATTGCGAC
>JBJECC010000260.1:0-4817 GCA_051870655.1 Parabacteroides sp.
ATAATTCAATATCGGTGCAAAAGAACGATATTTATTTCAGATGTGCAAATTTGACGGATGTTATTTCTCCAATACTTCATTCCTGTTCACAAACCGTTCAGGAAACAGGGATTCTATTCATCCCCTGTTCACCGTCGTTCATAAGCTCTTAGGACGTACTACCAAAGGGTCCTTGGTAGTACGAGCAGAGACTCTCACGACGTACTACCAGAGGAGCTATGAACGTACGACTAAAGAATGCCACGACGTACGGGCTGAGAAACGTATCAGACCATCTGGTTTTTTGTCGCTCTGGTCTGCTCTGTCGGGCCAGTCGGGGAGTACTGCTGATCGGTTCGGGTAGTACTGTCGGGTGAGGGTGAACAGGTCTGTCCGGCGAGCTGGGGAGAGCAGGCGAGCGCGCTGGGAAGCTCTGCCCACTGAGCTGGACAGAGCAGGCGGACCGACCCGGGTTCCCTGCCCAGTGCGTTGGATAGGGAGCCCAGGCCGTTGGGCAGACTATCCGGCTCAGGTCGGGAGTTCTCCCCGGATCGCTGGGCTGCCCTGCCCGTTTCAGTCAATACTACTGATATTCCAAAGGAGATATACTGCATCGGCCAAGTAAGTATATATTCTATGGCCAGGTCAGTATATATTCTCTGGAACCCCATAGTTGCTGCTCATGGACCCCACGGTTCGTGACAAAACACTATGGGGTATTTTTGCAGGAACCGTGGGGTGTTTTTTTACGCTTTTGCCACCACACCATTATGTCTGTCCAGCGACTGTGGTGACATTAACTCCATGCGATGGATGAGTTATGTAATGCCCAAGCCGCTCGGCAGAGCTTCCCAACCGGCTTGACAGAGCAGGCCGGAGCGACAGAAAACCAAAGGGAACGAATGGCTTGTTTTAATGATTTTTGTTCCTCTTATGCTGATTGTCAGTTTTTGTTGTATCTTTGCCGGAGATAGAAACAAAGAAAAACGTTATATGAAAAAGATTAGAGCAGCCATTGTCGGATACGGCAATATTGGCAAATATGTATTGGAAGCCTTGGAAGCGGCTCCTGATTTTGAGATCGCTGGTGTAGTACGCCGTAACCCGAACGATATTCCTGCCGAACTGCAGGCCTATACGGTGACTGACAGCGTAGCCAAATTGGATCAGGTAGATGTTGCCATCCTCGCCACTCCGACCCGAAGCGTAGAGGGCTTCGCCAAGGAGATCCTGGCTATGGGCATCAATACAGTAGATAGCTTTGATATTCATGGAGGAATTGTCAACTTACGCCGCTCTTTGGACGAAGTGGCCAAAGCACACAATGCAGTATCGGTGATCTCTGCCGGTTGGGATCCGGGTACGGACTCGGTCGTACGGGCCTTGTTGGAGGCCATGGTGCCGAAGGGAATCACCTACACCAACTTCGGTCCGGGTATGAGCATGGGCCATACGGTAGCCGTCAAAGCCATTGAAGGAGTGAAGGCCGCTTTGAGCATGACGATTCCTTTGGGTACAGGCGTACACCGCCGTATGGTGTATATCGAAGTCAAAGAGGGATATGACTTCCAGCAGGTAGCCGCTGCCATCAAGGCAGACGATTACTTCGCACACGACGAGACACACGTCATGCAGGTGGAGAGCGTCGATAACCTGCTGGATATGGGACACGGGGTGAACCTGGTCCGCAAGGGTGTGTCCGGCAAGACACAGAACCAGCTGGTCGAATTCGACATGAAGATCAACAACCCGGCGTTGACTGCCCAGGTATTGGTTTCCGTAGCCCGTGCCAGCATGAAGCAGAAACCGGGAGCCTATACGTTGATCGAGTTGCCGATCATCGATATGCTGTATGGTGAAAGAGAGAACTTAATTAAGCGATTAGTATAAAGAAGATGATGCTTGACTTTGTGACATGGACAGCCGACCCGGCTCTCTTTACCATCGGATCGCGTGAGATCCGTTGGTACGGTCTGGCATTTGCCTTGGGCTTTGCGATCGGCTATTGGATTGTGGAGCGGATGTGGAAGAAGGAACAACTGCCACCGGCGTGGATCGACTCCCTGCTGATCTACACCATGTTAGGTACGGTGATCGGTGCCCGTTTGGGACACTGCCTGTTCTATGCACCCGACTATTACCTGGCGAATCCGGTGGAAATCCTGAAGATCTGGGAAGGCGGTCTGGCCAGTCACGGAGGTACCTTGGGTATCATCATTGCTATCTATTATTACTCCAAACGGGTCACCCACAAGCCGATGTTGTGGACCTTTGACAAACTGGTGGTGCCGACCGGCTTGGTGGCGGCCATGATCCGTTTGGGCAATTTGATGAATCATGAGATCTATGGCCATCCGACCGATCTGCCATGGGGGTTCCGCTACATCGAGAACCTGCACCAATGGAAGGCCGGTGCCGAACCGATCTTCTCCGCCCCCAGCCATCCCACCCAGCTGTATGAAGCGGCCTGCTATTTAGCCACCTTTGCCGTCTGCATGTGGCTCTATTTCAGGAAAGAGGCCTGGAAGCGAGAGGGATTGATCTTTGGTGTTTTCATGATCATGGTGTTCGGTTCCCGCATCATTGTCGAGTTTGTCAAGAATGACCAGGAGGCATTCGAAGCAGGTATGGCATTGAATATGGGACAATTGCTGAGCATTCCATTCGTATTGTTGGGTTGCTTCTGCATCTGGAGAGCCTTGAAGATTCAAAAGTCATAATTTCTAAACACACGTGTGATGTACAGAGTAAAAGAAATAGCCAATCAAGTGTATTACGTAGGCGTCAACGATCGCCAGAAAGCCTTGTTCGAAGGTATGTGGCCCCTTCCTTATGGAGTCTCATACAACGCCTACCTCATTGTGGACGAGAAAACAGCATTGATCGACACGGTGGATGTCTGCTATTCAGATATTTTCCTGAAGAAAGTGGCCGATGCGTTGCAGGGTCGCACATTGGACTACTTGATTGTGGATCATATGGAGCCGGACCATGCGGGTAGCATCCGCCTGCTCCGCCAACAGTATCCCGACGTGCAAATCATCGGGAACAGCAAGACCTTCGGTATGCTGGAAGGATTCCATGGCATTCACGAAGGACTGTATGAGGTGAAAGACGGAAACCAACTCTCGTTAGGCCGTCACCAGTTGTCGTTCCATGCAGCACCGATGGTGCACTGGCCGGAGGTGATGGTTACTTACGACGCTACCGACAAGATTCTCTTCTCGGCCGATGCATTCGGTACGTATGGGACACTGGACGGGGCCGTCATTGACAGCGAAATGAACACCGAACATTATTGGGAAGAGATGATTCGCTATTATGCCAACATCGTCGGTAAATATGGCAATCCGGTGCAACGCGCCCTGCAGAAACTGGGCGGCCTGGAGATTCAGACCCTCTGCTCAACCCACGGACCGGTATGGCGCAGCGAAGCCGCCAAAGCGATCCGCATTTACGATCAGCTCAGCCGCTACGAGGCAGAAGAGGGTGTCGTCATCATTTACGGCAGCATGTATGGCCACACGGAACAGATGGCAGAGGCCATTGCCTATTCCCTGGCCGACCAAGGCATCCGGAACATCGTGATGCACAATGTCAGCAAGAGCCACTCTTCCTATATCCTGAAAGACGTGTTCAAATATAAAGGTATCATCATCGGTAGTCCGACTTACAGCAACAAGCTGTTCCCGGAAGTGGAAGCCATCTTGAACAAGATTGAGCTGCGCGAAGTGAAGAACCGCCTGTATGGTTACTTCGGCTCCTTCTCTTGGGCAGGTGCCGCTTGCAAGAACTTGGCCGCTTTCGGGGAACGGATGAAATGGGAGACCGTCGGCCAACCGGTTGAACAGAAACAGGGCATGAGTGCCACCACATACGCCGGATGTCTTGCATTAGGCGAGGCGATGGCAGCCAAGCTAACGAACAAATAAACCATCTTAAAAAAATACCAAGTTATGAGACTGATTATTGAACCGAATTACGAGCAATTATCCAAGTGGGCTGCCAACTATGTGGCAGCCAAGATCAAGAAAGCCAATCCGACAGCTGAAAAGCCGTTCGTGCTCGGTCTTCCGACCGGATCTTCTCCGTTAGGCATGTACAAAAACCTGATCGAGTTGAACAAACAGGGCGTCGTTTCTTTCCAGCACGTGATCACTTTCAACATGGACGAATATGTAGGTCTGCCGAAAGAGCATCCGGAAAGCTACCATTCTTTCATGTGGAACAACTTCTTCAGCCACATCGACATCAAGCCGGAGAATGTACACATCCTGAACGGGAATGCCGAAGATGTAGAGGCTGAATGTGCTGCGTATGAAGAGGCTATGAAAGCGGTAGGTGGCGTGGATCTGTTCCTGGGCGGTATCGGTCCGGACGGTCACATCGCCTTCAACGAGCCGGGTTCTTCCCTCTCTTCCCGCACACGCATGAAGACATTGACGACTGACACCATCATTGCCAACTCTCGCTTCTTTGACAACGATGTCAACAAAGTGCCGAAGACAGCTGTCACGGTAGGTGTAGGCACGGTACTGGATGCCAAAGAGGTGCTGATCATGGTGAACGGACACAACAAGGCGCGTGCTTTGCAGCAGGTAGTAGAGGGCGCTGTCAACCAGATGTGGACCATCACGGCTTTGCAGCTGCACCCGAAAGGCATCATCGTCTGCGACGAGGCTGCTTGCGCCGAAATCAAAGTGGGCACGTACAACTATTTCAAGGACATTGAGAAAGACAACCTCTGCCCCTGCTCTTTGTTGAAGTAATTCAATCCATACAATAATCGAGTAGGAGGTAAACGTTAATCGTAGGCGTTTATCTCCTACTTTCACATT
>JBJECC010000261.1:0-23780 GCA_051870655.1 Parabacteroides sp.
CCATCCTGTATTTGGTGAAAACAGGCTGCCAGTGGAGAATGTTTCCAAAGGACTTCCCTCCGTACAACACGGTATTCTGCTACTTCAACAAGTGAAAGCAGGATATACTTGGCCTTCCCCTAAGCGTTGTGGTCCATGAAGCAAACGTACACGACAGCGTTGGGGCACATACGCTTATTGACTCCATGCGTGGATGTTTTCCTCGTCTTAAAAAGATACTTGCTAATATGTATCACTTGGATATCCTCATACAAGGAAAACACTATATTTGCACTGTCATTCAAAAGAAAGCAAAGCTATGTTAGTTATCAGCAGTAGAGAATTTCGTGCCAATACAGGAAAATACTTGGATTTGGTATCAAAAGGGCAAGATGTGATTTTGCGCTCACGGCATTTAGGTAGTTTCAGACTGACCCCTGTTGCTGATAGCGATAGAATGATGAGTGAAGAGGAGTTTCATGCCAAAATAGATCATTCTATCCAACAGTCCAAGGAGGGTAAAGTTTTCCGTCAGCATGAAGGAGAAAGTGCAAGCGATTTTGTGGATAGGCTATTGGTTTTATCCACATACGGACACTATATTTGAATAATCAAGACGTAGGGACGCAACGTGTTGCGTTGAAATGTATCATCGACATTGCGTCCCTACAGGCTAACAGGGAAAGATATAAACAGAAATGAATCACATGGATCAATATCGTAAATCACCACGGGCAAAATGGTTGGAATATAATGAAGGTGTTTATTTCCTTACGATCTGTACGCTTCATCATGCGCATTATTTTGGATCGATTGTCAATGGGGAGATGCGTTTGTCTGCCTTGGGGGCCTTTTTGCGAGATGAGTTGGAGCATGTAGCGTTGCATCATCCACATGTGTCGGTTTTGCAATATGTGGTGATGCCTAATCACGTTCATGCCATTGTGAAGATTGGTGAGTACAACGCAACACGTTGCGTCCCTATAAATACACAGGATGATCCAAACAACGCAACACGTTGCGTCCCTACTTGTGAGGAGCGAGTGGGGAAGAAGATTCAATGTGGGAAACGGCCATTGCTTTCTACTTTTGTGGGGAGTTTGAAAGCGGCGGTAACTCGTCATGCTCATATAATAGCGACTCCTTTTGCATGGCAAACTCGTTATCATGACCATGTAATACGAGGGGTGGATGATTGCAATAAGATTGCTACTTATATAGATAATAATGTAGCGAACTGGGAAACAGATTGCTTCTATACAAAGTAAAGACAAAGAAATTCAAGTTTAAAATCCAATCTTTTTCATTGCCGAGACCAAAGGTTCGATGGACTCTATGGAATTATCTTCCACGTTCGTCCAGCCAAGGCTGGACGGTGGAAGAAGATAGGTTACTTGCCGTTTGATAGTGTCTTCTATGACCGTCCAGCCTTGGCTGGACGAAAGGGATAGTGGCATTACATTCTGTTGTATGTGCCTTGGAAAATTCTTTTATGTTATAATCCTGTTGATTGGCAAGGATATATCTTGTAAAGGACAATCGCTATGCAGCATTTTTCGAGAAACTGCATCCTATCTCATGTGGGCCGATCAGACGGCCCGGATTTATCTCTAATTAATAGTTTGTTTTTTATGAATCATGTATTGATGATGACGGTTGTCTCCGGATTGTTCCTGGGGCAATCGGTTTTGGCACAGATTTCCATCCGGGAAGGTAATTTCAGTGCGACAGGTGTATCGGATGAGGGAGTGGTCGTAGGCCACATCGGAGAAAACAGTCCCTATTATTTATGGGATTCACGAAGCGGTAGCTTCCGGAAGATTGGAGGCCTTTCTGCCGGCAACAACGTAGGAGGCTGGGGTAGTATCTCTGCCGACGGACGCTATGTGTCAGGTTCTATGGCCTGTACAAAGGAGATAGACATCCAGGTGCAGCGTGTGGAGGTCAGTGAAAAGTATCAGTTTACGCAGCTGACGTCTGCCGGTAGCAGTGTACTTGCCATCGGTAAGAATGCTGAGAACAAGGAGGGTATCATTGTACAGAGCTTCGACAAAGGAAAGAGCTGGAGGCAGGTGACCGACGCTCCCCGGTTGACGGGCAACGGGCTGGAGAGTATCTGTTTCCTGAATGACTACACCGGTCTGATCGGTGGGTGGGACGGACTCTTCCTTTACACGAAAAACAGCGGCAGCATCTGGTATGTCAGCCCTGTACGTCCCGGAGAACAGGATCAGGTGAAGGTGTATCGTGCCTTGAGTAGCTACGGTATCAACCAGGTGACGGCTTTGGCCGAGTTACAGGATGGCACGACAAAGGTCTATTTCTCGACGGACGGTGCCGAGTCGTGGAGTGAGGCTGCGAAGAGCTGGGAGGATGAGGTGGTCAGCCTCGCCAATGACGGCAAGCAGTTTTACCTTACCACCTCTACCGGTGCGATCTATCAGTCCAAGCTGGGTGACAGTTGGACTTTGATGAAGAACGGTGAAGGTAACCCATTGAACCATGTGGCTTTCTATGGTACGAAGGGAATGGCTGCCGGAGCGCAGTGCCTCTATTGTACGGAGGATGGTACCACTTGGAAGGCCGTGACCCCGGACAAGCAGGCTAACTACACTTCGATCCTCTGGCGTAGCAACCAGCAGGCCTATGTCACTACGGACGAAGGCTATATCTACCAGACAAAGGACGGTGGCGAGACATGGGAGGTCATCAATGAGAAACAGCGCAAAGAGGGTGACTGTATTGCGGACATCCAAATGCTGGATTTGGCGTGGGTTACCTGTGGTAGTAACAGTACCTTCTTTACCCAGTCGTATCAGAACAAGGAGACTGTCTATGAGATGGCCCGCTACGATGCGGAGGCAGACGAATGGATGGCTCTTGGCGGATTGGGGGCACAGAGCGGCCAGAACTCCAGCTCCGGCTATTTTGTCTCTGGTGACGGACAGACGGTGGGTGGACTGGCCCACAAATTAGTGAATGAAAATACATTCCAGTGTAACCGTGTGGGGGCGGCTACTGTCTGGGAGGCTTCTACCGGCACACTGACCGACCTGGGCAGCCGTTTGGGAGACGAAAAGAAGAACTCACGTATCGAAGGACTGAGTGCGGACGGCAGTGTGGCAGTCGGCTTTAAGGAGAATCGTGTCGGTTTCTGGGAAGCAGCTGTCTGGCACAAGGATGCACAGGGCAACTGGGATAACGGAAAGTACCTGCTGGCAGACCTGGAGGGAGGAGAGCAGAGCAACAACATCCTCTATTGGGGTAATTGTATCTCTCCCAATGGCAAATGGATCGGCGGTTCCGGTATCGCCTATATGACCGGGCCTTTGGCCACAGGCATGACTCCGGAAGTGCGGCCTCAACCCTACCTTTGGAACGAGGAGCAGGGTGTGACCTATCTCGGCATGATGGAGAAGACACCGGCAGCTAATGGCTTCTACGGCTTTGTGCAGGCAGTCAACGATGAGGGTATTGTGGCGGTCGGTACCTATCTCTCTGCCTATACGGTTCCCGCAGCCAACTACCCCTTCATCTGGACGAAAGAGGAGGGTGTGCAGGATCTGAATGATTTCGTGAAGAAACATTGTAAGGAGAACTTGGAGGGCATTGAACTGGGATATGCCACTGACCTGTCTGACAATGGCCGGTATATCTCCGGTTGCGGACTGAAGGGCTCGCAGATCATCGGCTTTGTGATCGACTTGGAGCAGGTGGCTACACACAACGAGGCTCCGGTTCTCGTTTGTGAGGAGGCACAGGTCCATGCCGATGCCGGTGTGATCCGTATTCAGTTGCCTGAGGGGATGGCCACAGCTACGGCAGAGCTCTTCTCCATGCAGGGACAGCTGGTTCGCACGCAACGCGTGGCAGCTCCTTCGGATGAGATGCAGACGGCTTCGTTGCCGCAGGGCACTTATGTCTTGCGTCTGACCACCTCCGGTCAGCCGGCACAAAGCTTTAAGTTGCAGATAAAATAGTATTCCGACCCGGTCTGTAGAGCGGTAAACCGCGTTCAGACCGGGTTTTTCCCTGTTGTAGATCTCTTCCTGAACAAGCTGGAGGAGCAGTTGGATCCGGATCAGTTCTTCCGTGTCAACCGGCAGATGATCCTGAACGTAGATGCCATCGACCGGGTGATCCCCTATTCCAAAGGCCGGATCAAGCTGATTGTCCATCCTGCCCCCAAGACGGAGATCCTCGTCAGTGAAAGCCGCAACTCAGCCTTCCGGCTTTGGCTGAATTATTGACAGGCGTCCCTCTTTTGTTAGATCAGATAAAATATTCCAAACAGGATCCTCTGTTTAGAATAAAATTCCAAATAGAAATCTTTCTTCCAGTTGAAAGGAACAGCGTATTGGGGTGAGTCCTACTTTTACACTCCGATGAATGTTTAAACAACGATTGGAAGATGAAGAAACAGACGCAAGCGATTTACACGCGCTATCCGGACAAGGATCCATACAATGCGCTGAGTATGCCGGTCTATCATACGGCTGCCTATGAGTTTGATGATGCACAAGTGATGTCTGATGCCTTTTGCGGGCGGGTCGATCTGCCGGACTATTCCCGGGTGACCAATCCGACTGTTATCTATTTTGAAAACAAGGTGAAGGTATTGACCGGGGCGGCAGATGCGATCGCCGTGACCTCCGGTATGGCCGCTATCTCCAACACCCTGTTGGCTGTGGCGACAGCCGGCAAGAACATTGTCACCTCGCGCCATCTGTTTGGCAACACCTATTCCCTGTTGGCGAATACCCTGCTGCGTTTCGGCGTGAAACCCAAATTCTGTGATCTCACGGATCTGGAGGCTGTGGAAAAGGCGTTGGACGACAACACCTGTTGCCTGTTTCTGGAGATCATTACCAATCCGCAGATGGAGGTGGCTGATCTCGCTGCGCTGGCACAACTGGCCCATGCCCGCTCCATTCCTCTGATTGCCGATACCACATTAATTCCTTTTACTGTCTTTGATTCACATGCGCTGGGCGTTGACATTGAGATTGTCTCCAGTACGAAATATCTTTCCGGCGGTGCTACCTCACTCGGAGGATTGATCATCGATTACGGCACGGCTCCCTATTTTGGAAAACGGATGCGCTCGGAACTCCTGTATAATATAGGTGCCTATATGAGTCCGCACGTGGCCTATATGCAGACACTGGGTCTGGAGACGCTGGATGCCCGCTATCGGGTACAGTCGTCCAACGCCTCGACGCTTGCCCATGCCCTGGCGCAGATGCCGGAGATCGACTGCGTCACCTATGTAGGGCTGGAAGACAATCCCTATTATGCACTGGCTCGTCGTCAATTCGGAGAGACGGCAGGTGCCATGATCACCCTCGATCTGGCCGACCGTGAGGCCTGTTTCCGTTTCCTGAACCGGTTACAGCTGATCCGCCGTGCCACCAACCTGTTCGACAACAAGAGTCTGGCCATTCATCCGGCCAGCACCATCTTCGGTAATTTCAATGAACGGCAACGGAAAAGCATGGATGTGCGGGAGACCACCATCCGCCTCTCCATCGGTCTGGAACATCCGGACGATCTGTTGGACGACATCCGGCAGGCGTTGGGATAGGGGATGAGCGATCTACCCTTATTAGGGTATATGAATACCCCATCCGTGGGATTTCACAAGCAGCCGGAACCCGCTTACTTTGCTGACAGAAATAACTACTAATTGAACATTGTTATATGGCAAAAATTGCACATAGTCTGACAGACTTGATCGGGAATACACCGCTCTTAGAGCTTTCCCGTATCGAAAAAGAACAGCAACTCAGCGCCCATATTCTGGCGAAACTGGAGAGTCTCAATCCCGCACGCAGTGTGAAAGACCGTGTAGGATATGCCCTTCTGAAAGATGC
Organism: Parabacteroides sp.; assembly: GCA_051870655.1. GTDB lineage: Bacteria > Bacteroidota > Bacteroidia > Bacteroidales > Tannerellaceae > Parabacteroides. The sequence continues at coordinate 5,853 of JBJECC010000261.1, forward strand.
CGAAGAGAAGGGTTTGATCGATGAGAAGACTGTGATCATTGAGCCGACCAGCGGCAACACCGGTATCGGGCTCGCGTGGGTATCCGCCGTTCATGGCTACCGCCTCATTCTGACCATGCCTGACTCCATGAGTCTGGAACGCCGCAGTCTGCTGCGTGCGTTGGGGGCTGAGATCGTATTGACTCCGGCACATGAAGGGATGAGCGGAGCGATCCGTAAGGCAGAAGAGCTGGCCAAGGTGTATGGAAATGCCTTTATCCCGCAGCAATTCAACAATCCGGCCAATCCGGAAGCACACCGTCGCGGCACGGCCCAGGAGATCTGGCGTGACACGGAGGGGCAAGTGGATATTTTTGTGGCCGGTATCGGTACAGGCGGAACAATCACCGGTGTAGGCGAGATCTTGAAGCAGTATAACCCCAAGGTGAAGATCATTGCCGTCGAACCGGCAGATTCTCCGGTGCTGTCAGGCGGTAAATCAGGTCCGCACAAGATTCAGGGTATCGGAGCCGGTTTTGTACCCAAAGTGCTGAACACGGCTATCTACGATGAGGTGTATCGGGTCAAGAATGAAGAGGCTTTCCGGGCAGGCCGTCTGTTGGCACGTACGGAAGGCGTGTTGGCCGGTATCTCGGCAGGAGCCGCCCTTCATGCCGCCATAGAGGTGGCGAAACGTCCGGAAAACCAAGGCAAGCGGATTGTCGTCCTGCTGCCTGACACGGGCGAGCGATATCTCACGACGCTCCTATACAATCAACCTGACAAATAAAAACAAATCACGAAACGAAAGGAAAGACAAAATATGGCAACAATCATTGTAAACGGAAACAAGCAGGAGGTTACGCTCCCTTTGACGGTGGAAGAGCTGATCCGTGCCAATCAAGTGGCACAGCCAGACATGGTCTCTGTGCAGGTCAACGAAGACTTTTTGGAGCGTGCCGAATATGCCACGCACCAACTGAAAGAAGGAGACGAGGTGGAATTTCTCTATTTCATGGGAGGAGGAAGCTATGTTTGATTTTACCGAAGAGGAACTGAACCGATACAGCCGTCACATCCTGTTGCAGGATGTGGGGGTAGAGGGACAGGAGAAGATCCGGGCGGGCCGGGTGCTTGTGATAGGCGCCGGCGGACTGGGAGCTCCGGTTGCACTCTATCTGGCAGCTGCCGGAGTCGGTACGATCGGCATTGTGGATGGCGATGTGGTGGATCTCTCCAACCTGCAACGGCAGGTGATCCACTTCACACCCGATGTAGGCCGTCGTAAGGTGGATTCTGCCCGTGACAAGATCCAGCAGATCAACCCGCATGTGAAGGTAGAGATCTATCCTGAATTTCTACGGGCCGACAATGCACTTGACATCATCCGTGAATATGATTTCATAGTGGACGGTACGGATAATTTCCCTGTCAAGTTTTTGATCAACGATGCCTGCGTGATGGCCGGCAAGCCCTTCTCACATGGAGGAATCCTCCGTTTTGAGGGACAGACCTTCACCCATCTGCCGGGCACGGCCTGTTATCGCTGTCTCTTCAATGCGCCGCCTCCACCCAATGCCGTGCCGACCTGTTCACAGGCAGGTGTGTTAGGAGCCATTGCCGGCATGTTGGGTACGATCCAGGCTGCCGAGACATTGAAGTATCTCACCGGAGTGGGCGAATTGCTGACAGACCGGTTGCTGACTTTCAACGCGAAGACAATGGATTTCCGGAAGATCAAGACACGCCGCCAGTCTTCCTGTCCGCTCTGTGGCGAACATCCGACGGTGACGAAGCTGGTCGATTATGAACAGGCCGCCTGCGACCTCAAAGCGCATCGTCATGGAAACGGATAAGCAACAGGAGCAGATCCCTACGGTGAAGAAGCTGTCCCTGATCGCCTTCAGTGGCGATTTTGACAAACTGACAGCCGTCTTCACATTGGCTACCGGTGCGGCAGCCGTAGGCTATGAGGTGAATATCTTTTTCACTTTCTGGGGGCTGGATGCCATCAAACAACAGCCAGGACGTGCTTTTGTGGGAGGCAACTGGCTGACCAAACTGTTCGGTTTCCTGATGGGCGGACTGTATGTCGCACCCACTTCCCGGTTCAACTTCTTGGGAATGGGTCCGAAAATCTTCCGTTATTTGATGCGTAAGAACAACGTCGCCACATTGGAAGAGCTGGTCGAAGCAGCCAAGGCACTCGGCATTCACATGTATGCCTGTGAGATGGCCATGCATGTGCTGGGCCTGCAGAAGGATGATTTCATCCATGAGGTGGAGGATGTGTTGGGTGTGGCCACTTTCCTCCGTATCTCTGAAGGCGGGCAGACAATGTTTATCTGATCTCTATTTTAGTAATGACAACTATTTGCAATGAAACATACATTAGATATTACACGCGAACATTGTCCGATGACGTTTGTGCGTACGAAATTGAAACTGGCCCAGATTGCGAAGGGCGATACATTGGAGGTACTCCTGACGGAGGGTGAACCGTTGGAAAATGTACCCCGTAGTGCCCGGGAACAGGGTTTTCAGGTATTGTCGGTAGAGCCGACTGAGACACCGCATATCTATCGGGTCTTGATTGAAAAATAAACCAGAAGGATAGGAGCATGAAGATAAGAAGAGCCGTATATGAGGAAATAGTCCGCCAGGCACGTCAGGAATTGCCGAACGAGTCGTGTGGCTATCTGTTGGGGAGAGGTGACACCGTCGAGGTGAATTATCCGATGACCAATGCAGACCAGAGTCCGGAACATTTCTCGTTCCTGCCTAAGGAGCAGTTTGCCGCTGTGCGCCATGCACGGCGCGAAGGGTGGGAGGTGATCGGTAACTGGCACAGTCATCCTGCATCGCCCTCCTGTCCCTCACAAGAGGATATCCGGTTGGCATTCGATGCCTCCATCCTCTATTTCATCCTCTCCTTGGCTGCGGAAGAGCCGGTGTTGAATGCCTTCCGGATCCAACAGGGAGCGGTGGAAAAATTGACAGTCGAAATCGTTTAACACAATAAAAAGAAAAAGAATATGGCAGAACATAATTTACAACGCAGTGTGACCACTGCAACCGCCCGTAAGTTGGCGAACACCACGAAGACTCCCCCTCAGATGGGATCCATCACACCGAGACTCCTGCTGAAATTGCTGCCGTGGACACAGGTGGAAAGTGGTACATTCCGGGTCAACCGGACCAAGGTGGAACTGAAAAAGGCAGAGCGCATTGCCGTGGAATATCTGGACGGTGTGCCCAGTTTCCGGGCCAGTGCCTTGCGGGGAATTCCTCTTTTCTCACATATTGATGAGGACATTGTACGTCGCATTGCCCGCCGCTTCATTGTCGAGGAGCTGGAATTGGGTGACTATCTGATCCAGGAGGACAAAGACAAACAGAAATTCTTCATCGTGGCTTCCGGACAGGCTGAGGTCATCAGCCGGGGGGTACACGGGGAGGAGCTGCGCATTGCCCTGTTGAGTGAAGGAGAGTATTTCGGTGAGGCTGATTTGCTGAATGACAATCTCTCCAGTGTAACTGTACGCAGCATTACACCGGGTGTGTTCTTCACCTTGAAGAGCAGTGCGTTGGAAGAGATCGTGAAGGAGGTTCCCGATTTCCGCGAACAGTTCCAACGGGCCGTGGACGAACATTTGCGTCTGAAAGCAACGGTCAATGTCCATGGTGAGAAGCACATTGATTTGGTGAGCGGTCATGAGGAGGACAACATCATTCCTGAAACCTATATCGACTATGAGGAGAATCCGACAGAATATTCGCTCAATACGTTGCAGACGGTGGTGCGTGTGCATACACGGGTGAGCGACCTCTATAATAATCCCTTCAATCAGTTGGAACAGCAGCTCCGCCTCAGCATCGAGAGTCTGAAGGAGCGTCAGGAGTGGGAGCTAATCAACAACAAACGGTTCGGATTGCTGGCCAGTGTGGATCCCGGTTATCGTATCTCCACACGCTACGGAGCACCGACACCCGACGATCTGGACGAACTGCTTTCACTCGTCTGGAAGAATCCCTCATTCTTCATTGCCCATCCGCGTGCCATCGCTGCCTTTGAACGGGAGTGTACATGGCGGGGTGTGCCGCCTGAGACCACTGATCTTTTCGGTACGAAGGTCATCTTGTGGCGGGGTGTCCCCATCATTCCCAGTGACAAGGTGGAGATTCAGGGCCAGTATCTTACCAATCGCGGTGTGGGGACCACCAATATCATCCTTGTCCGCACAGGCGAGAAGGAGCAGGGCGTAGTCGGCTTGCATCAGAGCGGTATTCCGGGCGAAATCGCCCCCTCTCTGTCAGCCCGTCTGATGGGTTTGGACAAGTATGGAGTGGCCTCCTATCTGCTGACCAAGTATTTCAGTCTGGCCGCGTTGACCGACGATGCCATTGCCGTTCTGGAGAATGTGGAGGTAGGCTACTATCACGACTATCAGCACCGTAACCAAGTTGAGAAATAAAAAAGAGTGCCGTTATGATGATACCATCTGAATTTGACAATACGCTCGTAGGCACGGAACTGGGTGACATCGGCCGGTTGCGGCAGATCGCTTCCCGTTTCTGTCCGGAGGAGATTCGGCAGGAGGTGGCTCCTTGGATCCCCGAAGGGACAGACGAGCTGAACCTGGCCGATCTGGAGCAGGGCTTCCTGCAATTGCTTCGGGGCGGTGATGGCTTTCCGCAACTCCACGTAGGTGCGTTGGGAGCGGAGCAGCCTTCAGCTTCGGGCTGGTCGCAGGATTTCGGTATCGGCATTCCGGAGACTGAATCGCTCAAGCAACTCAGTTACGAAGAGAATGATATACTGCTGACCAGTGAGGTTCGGAAGGACTTTCCCGTCCTCAACCAGCAGGTGAACGGACATGACCTGGTGTGGTTTGACAATGGCGCGACTACGCAGAAGCCGCGTCAGGTGATCGAAGCCATCAGTGACTATTATACCCATTACAACAGTAATATTCATCGTGGAGCCCATACCTTGGCTGCACGGGCCACGGATGCCTATGAGGGTGCCCGGGAGAAGGTGCGCCGTTTTATCCATGCCGCCTCAACGGAGGAGATTGTGTTTGTGCGAGGTACGACCGAGGGGATCAATCTGGTGGCCCAGACATTCGGGCGTAAGTTTGTGGGAGCGGGTGATGAAGTGATTGTCTCCACACTCGACCATCATGCCAATATTGTGCCTTGGCAGCAGATCTGCAAGGAGCGGGGAGCCCGTTTGAAAGCCATTCCCATTGATCCGCGTGGCGACCTGCTGCTCGATGAATATGAACGGATGATCACTCCACGTACCCGTTTTGTCTCCGTGGGACATGTCAACAATACGTTCGGCACGATCAATGATGTACAGCGTATCATTGACGTGGCGCATCGCCATCACATTCCTGTCCTGATTGACGGAGCACAGAGCATTGCCCATACGGCGGTGGATGTGCAGGCTTTGGGAGCCGATTTCTTTGTCTTTTCCGGTCATAAGATTTATGCACCTACCGGCATTGGAGTCGTGTATGGACGGAAAGAGTGGCTGGACCTGCTGCCTCCTTGGCAAGGTGGCGGCAATATGATCAAGGATGTGACTCTTGAGGAGACGCGGTTCAACGATCCGCCTGCCCGCTTCGAGGCCGGTACGCCTAATGTGGCGGATGCGATCGGTTTGGGAGCTGCGCTTGACTATGTGAGCCGGATCGGCATGTCGCAGATCGAGCAGCATGAACATGCCTTGACGGAGTATGCCCGTCAGCAGTTGGGTCGCATTCCCGGCTTGACGTTGATTGGCGATCCGAGGCATCGGGTCAGTGTCGTCTCCTTTGAGTTGGCCGGTATTCCGACTCCTGAAGTGGGGCAGCGGCTCGACAAGGAGGGCATTGCCGTCCGGGCAGGTCACCATTGTGCACAACCGGCCCTGCGTGCATTGGGCTATGAGATGAGTGTACGTCCCTCTTTTGCCTTCTACAACACGAAGGAGGAGGTGGACAGACTGGTGACAGCCATCCGGAAAATTTTAACGCAATAGTAGTTGGCTATCTATAATAGAGAATTACAAAGTGTAATTTTTGCCTTTCCCGGAGTGTCTGTGAAGATACTCCGGGAACTTTCTACCTAACAACAAGCATGATTGAAGAATTAAAAAATTGAGAAGATCCTATGTACTACAGACTACCTGCTACATTATCAGATGATATTGCCCGTTTTGCCGCACTGGCGGAGGGCTATGTACAGAAACGTGTCTCCACGACCGAGTTCAAGGCATTCCGTGTGCCGATGGGCGTGTATGAGCAGCGGAAGAATGAGGTCTATATGGCCCGTATCCGGGCTACCGGTGGTGTGATGGCTCCCTCGCAGCTGTTGCGGGTGATTGAGATTGCCCGGGCACACCATTCCAATCTGCTCCATTTGACAACCCGCCAGGAGATCCAGATTCAGAACCTGTCGTTGGCTGAGGTGCCGGCTGTCCTGTCGGAACTGCAAAAGGAGGGGCTGACCACGAAAGGAGGAGGCGGAAATACGGTACGGAACATCATGGTGAGCGAGGAGAGCGGACTGACCCATGAGGAGGTGTTTGACACAACTCCCTATGCGTTGGAACTGACCTCCCGACTGATTGCGGAACCGGACTCCTATTTGTTGCCGCGTAAGATGAAGATCGCCTTTTCGTCAAATGACCATAATGTGGATTACGCTGCCATCAACGATGTGGGACTGGTGGCACAAATCCGTGACGGGATCCGTGGATTCCGTGTCTATGTGGGTGGAGGTGCCGGTGCCAAACCGACAACTGCCTGGCTGCTGTTCGACTTCTTGCCGGCAGAGCAGTTACAGGATTTGATCGAGGCATTAAAGCAGTTCTTTTCGGCTCATGGAAACCGGAAAAACCGTCACAAGGCACGTATCCGTTTTATCTTTTATAAATGGGGGGAAGAGGAGACACTGCGGGTGATCCGTACCTTCTTTGAAGAGGTACGGAAGAATCCCCATCCGTTGGAGGTCTCTACGGAAGAAACAGCGCGTCCGGCCTATACCTATCAGGCACCTGAAGGGCTGGTGGATGATGCGGAGGCCTATGCCGGTTGGAAGCGTCGCTACGTGCAGGCACAGCGTCAACCAGGGCTGGCTACGGTGTTGGTACCGGTGCTGTTGGGAAATATCCGTTTGGATGGGGAACAGGCGGAACACTTGTCCCGTCTGCTGCGGTTCATACGTCCGTTCGGTGAAGATACCCTTCGTTTCACCAATACACAAAATATTCGGTTACGCCACATTCCGGAGGAGGCGTTGCCGGAACTCTATTCGATTCTGACTGCTTTCCCGGAAGATGTGTTCCAGCCGGTGGTGGTCAACCAGATCATCTCCTGTACGGGAGCCGACACCTGCCGTCTCGGTATCGGTCTTTCCAAAGGATTGGCCCTGGCGATCCGCAAGGAGCTGTTGAGGAGCGATTTGGATCTGGACCGGTTGAATCGGGTGACCATTCACGTCACCGGCTGTCCCAATTCCTGCGGACAGCAGCTTTGGGCCGATCTGGGGTTTGCCGGACGGGTGTTGCGTAACGATCGGGCCTATCCCGGTTATCAGATCTTTCTGGCAGCCAACCGTCGTACCGATCCCCGATTGGCTGAGCCGGTCGGTAATCTAAGTGCCCGTGACATACCGGTGTTTGTCCGTCGTTTGCTGGGCGCATGGCTGGAGGAGGAGTCGCTCTATCCAGACTTTACCGCCTATCTGAAAGGGAAGGGACGTGAAGTGGCGTTGCAACTGATTGAAGAGTACAAGACCATTCCATCCTTTGAGGAGGATAAGAACTACTATTTTGATTGGGGTGCTGACCAGATTTTTGCTGTCACCGAACGGGGCAAGGCAGAATGTTCTGCCGGTCTTTTCGATATGATCCAGGTGGACCTCGATACCATTGCCTATGATCAGAAGCAGTTGGCAGAGGAGAGTGATCCGGCGCAACGGAGCCGTTTGGTGAAGGACATTGTCTTCTCTGCTTCCCGGATGTTGTTGGTGACTCGAGGGCTTGATCCGAAGAGTACCCGTGAAGTGTATGATCTGTTCCTTGAACACTTCATCCAAGTGGGGTATGTGGAGTCCTCATTCCGGGGCTTGGTGGAAGCAGCCCGTGACGAGGCACCGGTTGACTTTGCAGCCCTTCAGGAGGAGGCATATGCCTTGGTGGATCGTGTAAAGGCCCTGTATGAGAGCATGGACGATTCACTCCAGTTCAAACAGACTGCACAACCCGTAGCGGAGCCAGCACAGGAGGCCCCCAAGACAGAGCGCCGTTTCAAGGATTTGCGCGGGGTTCTTTGCCCGATGAATTTTGTGCGTACCAAATTGGAATTGGCGCAACTTCCTTCCGGAGGCCTGTTGGAGATCTGGCTCGATGACGGACATCCGATTGAGAATGTACCCGGTTCTGTCCGCAATGAGGGACACACGATCGTCTCACAAGAGCCGGTAGAGAACTATTGGAAGGTGATTATTCGTAAGAAATAGCCTATGAAACCGTTGGTGGTAATCGCGCGTGAGAGTCCTTTGTCGCTTTTGCAGGTCGAGGAACTGTTTGCTCTCTTCCCACACCTGTCTTACACGGTGAAAGGGGTTCAGTCATTTGGCGATCGGCATAAACAGATCTCGCTGATGGATCCCTTTGTGGCAGATGATTTCTTCACGCGCGAGTTGGATCAGGCATTGTTGGCGGATGAGGCGGATATTGCCGTCCATTCAGCAAAGGACTTACCCTATCCGCTTCCGGCCGGACTGGAGCTGTATTGTCTCACAGAGGGCAAGGAGAAGGGAGATGCACTGGTGAGCCGGGGGGGATTGACATTGGTCCAACTGCCCGCTGGTGCCCGTGTCGGTACCAGTTCGAAATTGCGCAAGGCGGAACTGTTGCAACGACGCCCCGACTTGGAGGTGGTCAGCATACGGGGAACTATCGGTGAACGGATTGCCCAAGTGGATGCTGGCCAGGTGGATGCACTGATTGTAGCTATCTGTGCCTTGCAACGGCTTGGATGGTCCGACCGGATTGCAGAACGTCTGCCTTTCCAGACTCATCCTTTACAAGGGAATCTGGCCGTGGTCGGTCGGACCGGACGTCCCGAACTGAAAGCGCTCTTTGCTGCACAGGATCGGCGTGCCCGGTATGGTGTGGTGACCTTGGTCGGCTTTGGTCCGGGTAATCCGGATCTGTTGACGGTCGGTGGTGACCAGGCGTTGGCAACTGCCGATCGGATCTTCTATGACAGCCTGACGAACGAAGCCTTTCTGAACCGCTATCCCGGAGAGAAAATCTATGTAGGCAAGCGGAGCGGCAACCACAGCCACAACCAGGAGGAGATTCAGGAGATGCTTTATCAGTCTGCCCTGGAGGGGAAAGCGACGGTACGCCTGAAAGGGGGGGATCCGATGCTGTTCGCCCATGGGAGGGAGGAGATTGATTATTTGCAGAGCCGTTTCGTGGAGGTACGGGTCATTCCCGGTATCTCGACGGGTATTGCCTTTGCCTCCTGTACACACATTCCGCTGACCCATCGCGGTCTGGCAGCTTCCGTGGCATTCGTGACAGGTCATGCCGGGAGTGAGGCACCTGTTCCGGAGGCAGACACACTGGTCTATTATATGGCAGGGGCACATGTGTCGGAGATTGCGGAGAAGCTGTTGGCGAAAGGATGGTCGGCAGATGTGCCGGTAGCACTCACCTGCCATGTGTCACTACCGGATCAACAGACCTTCTTTTCCACGTTGGGAGAATTGCAGTACACCTGTTTCCGTTATCCGACACCTGTTGTCGTGGTGGTGGGACGTGTTGTCGGCTTTGAGAAAAAGCGGAGTACAGAGGGTCCGGTTCTGGTGACCGGTACACGGGTTGATCCGAAGTTGGCAGCCATGACACAGGTGGTACATACCCCTTTGATCCGGATCACACCACGTACCCTTTCCGCAGAGGAGCGGCAGCAGGCCCTGGCACTTCGGCAATATGATTGGATTCTCTTTACCAGCCGGTATGGAGTCCGGTTCTATTTCCGGCTGTTGGATGAGGCCGGTTGTGACCTGCGCCAGTTGGCTGGTGTGCGTGTGGCTTCGGTGGGACCAGAGACGACGGCCGCGTTACGGCAACATCATATTTATCCTGATTGGGAATCGCCGACCGGCTCCGCAGCCGGGTTGGTAGCCTATTTCCGTCAGTTGGAGGTGACCGGACTGCGTCTCCTGTTGCCCCGTTCGGAAAAGGGGCTCCCTTCGTTCTCCGATGCACTGGTCCAAATGGGACATCATGTGACGGATCTGCCCATCTATCACAATACACCGAATCCGGAAGCTGGGCCGATTGATCTGGCACCCTTCCGTAAAATACTTTTCTCCTCCCCATCGGGTGTGGAGGCTTTTCAACACATGTACCATACATGGCCTGTCGGTGTGCCTCTTGTCGGAAAGGGCAAGACCACGACAGACCGTTTAAAAACAGAAATCGATGAAACGTTTTAGAGAATATAGAAAGACTCAAGAGATACGTGACCGGTATGCCGATGTCAGACCTATCGAGCCCGGTGATTTTATTTATCCCTATTTTATTGTCGAGGGACAGGGTCGGAAAGAGGAGATCCCCTCTATGCCCGGTGTATATCGCTTCTCCATCGACCAGCTTTTGGAAGATGTGGAGGATACGCTTTCATTGGGTATCGACAAGGTACTTCTCTTCGGAGTGCTGGATGCAGAAGAGAAGGATGAGCGGGGCAGTGCGGCCTATGCTCCGGACAATTTGATCAGTCGCTCCGTACGTGCGTTGAAGGCACGTTTTCCACAACTGATTGTCTTTACAGATATCTGCCTCTGCGAATACACCTCCCATGGTCATTGCGGTCTGTTGCATGACCATGATGTGGAGAATGATGCCACATTGCCGCTTTTGGCGGAAATGGCCTACCAGCATGCCTTGGCAGGAGCTGATTTTGTAGCCCCCTCTTCCATGATGGATGGGCAGGTCGAGGCCATCAAGACGCGTCTGACAGAGGCCGGTCTGTCCACCCGTATTCTGGCCTATTCGGCGAAATATGCCTCTGCCTATTATGGACCCTTCCGCGATGCGGCCGATTCAGCACCAGCCTTTGGTGACCGGCGTAGTTATCAGATGGACTTCCGCACACACGATCAGGGACTGGAAGAGATTGCCGCTGACATTGAAGAGGGAACCGACTGGATTATGGTGAAACCGGCCTTGGCCTATTTGGATATTCTGTATCGTGCTTCCGAACGTTTCCCGGACTATCCGTTGGTCACCTATCAAGTTTCCGGGGAGTACTCCATGTTGAAGAATGGAGCGGCACAGGGATTCTTTGATGAACGTCGTATCTTCCATGAGAGTCTGGTCGCCATGCGACGTGCCGGAGCGGACTATATCATTTCTTATTACGCAAAGGATTATGTGCGCCCCTGAACCGCTCTTTCTGCCGGTGGCGGTGAATATTGCCTGCAAACGGATCCTGATTGTGGGCGGTGGTCGGGTAGGATTGCATAAGGCCACCCTGCTCACCCGGTTTACCCGGGAAGCAACGGTGATTTCTCCCCTATTTGCGGAGGGGTTTGAACAGCTCCCTTTCCGGCTGGTCCGGAAGTGTTATGAGAAACAGGATCTGGAGGGTGTCTTCTTGGTCTATATCTGTACGGAAAACGAGGTATTGAATCGGCAGATTAAAGCGGATGCGGAGGAGTACGGAGTCTTGGCCAGCGTGTGTGACAATCCTGCTCTGTGCGATTTCATTTCACCCGCTATCTGGCAGACCGGCCACTTTTCCGTGGCAGTTACCTCCAATGGCCGTGATGTACGTGGTTCAATCCGGTTACGGAATCAGATTGCGGCATGGGCCTCGGCAGTTGAATCGGAACAATAGTAAAGAAACAAACAATGATACAGAATAAAACAATCACACGGGCTGCTTTCAATTTGCAGGAGCGGGAAAGGTTGTCCGGCTCCATTTGGGAGGATGAGCAGACTCCCCATATCCTGTTGGCCACCTGTAACCGTACGGAGGTCTATTGGGGAGAGGGAGCAGTGCCGGAGTCGGTCACGCGCCATCTGTTCCGGGTAGCTTCCGGTTTGGAATCGGCACTGATTGGCGAACGGGCTATTCAGGGACAGATCAAACAGGCCTATACGGAGGCTCTGCTCAAATACAAGCTCTCTCCATCGTTGAACCGGCTTTTCCAGTCGGCCATGCATGTGGGCAAACGGGTCCGGACCGAGACCCGGATTGCAGAAGGGGCTGTGTCACACAGTCAGGTGACTGTGGATATTCTGCGGGAAAAGCAGATTGACCTGAAAAACCAGGTGGTGAGTCTGATCGGTGTGAACAAACTGACGGAAGACATTTTGAAGTTCCTTGTTTCCCGAGGGGCTGTCAACATTTTCCTGGCCAATCGCCATCTGGATAAGGCGGAAGAGTTGGCAGCCCGTTATCACGGCACAGCCATGAGTCTTGACCGGAAACAGGAACTGCTCCATTTTACCGATATTCTGATTTGTGCCACCTCGGCTCCGCATGCCATCATCCGGTTGGAGGATATGCCTGACGACAAATCCATGTGGATTTTTGATCTGGCCTTTCCGCGCGATGTGGATGAACGGATCGGCAAACTGCCGGGGGTGACCCTTTATAATTTGGAGCAGATAGAGCAGTATGCCCGTCACAACCTATCCCTTCGGCAGTCGGAGATTGTCAAGGCGGAACAGGTGATCGGGGAGGAGATGGAAAAGTTGGCCCAGTGGCAACAGAAAGCATTACATTAATATATATAGTAACACAGTAAATCATATGAATGAAAGAATACGTTCAAAGGCCGCATATCAGGAGGCCTTGACCTATATACCGGGAGGGGTGGACAGCCCGGTCCGCGCATTGAAGAGTGTAGGGGCTACACCGCTTTTCATTGATCATGCCAAAGGTGTACGGTTGACCGACATTGACGGTAACCGTTATACGGATTTTTGTCTTTCATGGGGTGTCTTTTTGGTAGGACATAGCCATCCCCATGTCAATGCAGCAGCCCGGAAAGCAGTCTCCTGTGGAAGCAGTTACGGTATCCCCTCAATACGGGAGACCGAATTGGCACAATGGGTAAACCGTTGTATGCCCAGCATGGAACGGGTACGATTTGTCAATTCCGGGACAGAGGCGGTCATGTCGGCCATCCGTTTGGCACGGGGATATACGAAACGGAACCTGATTGTCAAGTTTGATGGTTGTTACCATGGTCATGCCGATCATTTGTTGGTCTCGGCCGGTTCGGGAGTGGCTACGTTGGGCGGTTCCACTTCAGCTGGTGTGCCGGACAGTTTCGTGGCGCACACCGTCAGCTTGCCCTTCAACAATCCCAGCCTTGTCGAGCGGCTTTTTGCACAACGGGGCAATGAAATTGCAGCTGTGATTGTGGAACCGGTTCCGGCTAACATGGGGGTTGTACCGGCCGAAGATGGATTTCTGTCCTTCTTACGGGATGTGACGAAACGCTACGGGGCCTTGTTGATCATGGATGAGGTCATTACCGGGTTCCGTCTTTCCTTGGGAGGGGCTCAGCAGCTGTTTGACATCCATCCGGATCTGACGACTGTCGGTAAGATTGTCGGAGGAGGTTTCCCGGCAGCCGCCTTTGGAGGTCGTGCTGATATTATGGCGCTGCTGGCTCCAGATGGACCTGTTTATCAATCCGGTACGCTTTCCGGTAATCCCGTGGCCATGAGTGCCGGTATTGCCACCTTGGAACTGTTGGCAGCGGAGGGGTTCTATGCAGATCTGGAGCGGAAAGCATCCAGGTTCCTGGAACGTCTGCGGCAGGCTATTGTTGGCAAGGGGATTGTCTTGAATGCTATCGGAAGCATGTTTACCCTCTTCTTCACCGAAGGGGAGGTGAAGTCGTTTGACGATGTGAAACGATGTGATTTGGAGCGGTTTGCCCGGTTCTTCCGTTATATGTTGGAAAACGGGGTCTATCTCTCCCCCTCACAGTTTGAGACCAACTTTATTTCATCCTCCCATACGGAACGGGAGCTTGATCGGGTGATCCGGTTGATTCATCACTTTGAAGGATAATGCGCATCCCCCATTTAGGGTATATAAATGCCATGAATGGGGGATTCCCTATCATTTGGCGTTGCCCTATCTTTGCCTTCAGAAAACAAACAAAAAGAAGAAGTCAAAATGAAAAGTGTATCAATCTTAACAGTGGTGTTGTCCGTTTGTTGCCTCGCTCCGTTGTGGGCTGAAGGAGGTGAGGAGAGTAAAGCAGCAGTTCGTTATGTGAAAAGTCCCCGTTTTGCCCAGCCGTTGGTGGAAAAATGGATTGCAGAATACAACCGAATGGATCCGGCTGTGGAGTTTCAGTTGGTACAAGGCAGTCGTCAGGCAGGTGTAGCCGACCTCAACATCGTGATCGATCGGGACGATTCGGATGCGACACGAACCGATTCAGTGGTCTATTTTGCGGAATATGCCCTATTGCCGATTACGTCACGCAGTTCTGAGGCTGCCAAATTATTGGAGGGGAAGCGGTTGAATGGCAAGAAATTGAAAGAACTCTTCTTCGAACAGCAGGACTGGGCGGATGAGAAGAAGCAAAACAAGCTCTTTGCACAGCTGACTGTCTATAGCGGTATGGGGAACACATCGGTCACCTCGGCTTTTGCCTCACATTTCGGTGAGAGTAGCAGCCAGTTCCGTGGCAAGCGCATCTCCGGTGATGACATTTTCTTGAACAAGGCTATTGCCAAGGATCCATTTGGTGTGACGATCAATGTGCTGCCGAATATTTTTGATTTGAAAAGCCGTCGGTTGAAGGAAGAGATCTCATTGCTCCATATCGGTTGGAAGAAGGAATGGGATGAGACAAGCAACGAACAGGTGACCCTCGACGAACTGATCACCCTGCTGGAACAGGAAAAGGTGGATGAGGTCGTCGTCGAAAAGGTGGGCGTCATCTGTCGTACGGCTGATCCGGAACTCGGCCGTTTCCTGCATTGGGTTCTGACGGATGGCATCCGATTCAATCACGATTACGGATTGCTCAATCTCGATCGTAAAATAGCGGATGCCCAAATCCGAAAACTGAAAGAGTAATGTATGTAAGATAATATCGTGTGAAGCCGGATTAATGGGTGAGAATCTCTAATCCGGCTTCAGTCATCACGAACGTGTGTTCCCATTGGGCAGAGGGTAACTCATCTTCAGTCACCACTGTCCAGCCATCCTCTTCGTCAATGAAGACGCGCCAGGTTCCCATGTTAATCATCGGTTCAATGGTGAAGACCATGCCTGGTACCAACAACATACCGGTACCCTTCTGACCGAAGTGGGCGACATCCGGTTTCTCATGGAATTGTAATCCTACCCCATGTCCGCACAGATCCCTCACGACACCGTAACCGTTTTTCTCCGCATGCTTTTGGATGGCATGACCAATGTCACCTACCCAACCAAACGGTTTGGCCGCTTCCATACCGATTTGCAGACACTCTTTGGTCACTTCCACCAACCGCCGTTTTTCCGGTGATACGTTTCCGATGAGGAACATACGGGAGGCATCCGAATAATATCCGTCAAGGATTGTCGAGACATCTACATTTATAATATCACCATCCCGCAAGATCTCTTTTTCGCTGGGAATGCCATGACAAACCACTTCATTGATGGAGGTACAGACACTTTTGGGAAATCCTTCATAGTTGAGTGGAGCCGGAATGGCACCATGGTCCATGGTATAGTCATAGACCAATTTGTCGATTTGTGCTGTGGACATACCCTCTTTGATCTCTTGGGCTACCAGGTCGAGCACACCTGTATTGATCACGCCGCTGCGACGGATCCCCTCAATCTGTTCGGGTGTCTTGATCAGTTTACGGGAAGGCACCAGATGCCCACGCTCTTGCAGATAAAGGATCCGCTTGTCCAATTCAGTCAATGGCTGTCCCTTGATGGGATGCCAATTGTTGATTCTTTTTCTGAACATATACTTTTTGAATTATAACGAAAAGGAAAAAGCCTCTGCAAATCGATCGATCTGACAGAGGCTTCTTTGTAGTGCGTCCGGGGGTCGAACCCGAGTTTCCGCCGTGAGAGGGCGGCGTCCTAGACCACTAGACGAATGCACCGTTTTGATAGTCTTGTTATCAATTGTTTTGTTTGACACTGCAAAGGTAGATATATTTTTTATACTACCAAACAAAATCCGATTTTTTTTGAAGTTTTTTTTTCGAGGTTGTCATTTTGCTACCTTGAGCAGGGGTTTCCACCCTAAAAGAGATTAAAAAAAAAGACGATTTAGCGGGTGATTCGTTGTGCGTCCTGTTTATTTATTCTAACTTTGTGCTCCTAATACCATTTTTATATAAACAACTTAATATTATGGCAGAACAAAAAGAAAAACTCTTCTCAGAATTCGCTCCTGTGACTACGGAGGCATGGATAGCGAAGATCACAGCCGATCTGAAAGGAGTTCCGTTTGAAAAGAAACTTGTTTGGAAAACAGGTGAGGGATTTAATGTGAATCCTTTCTATCGTTTGGAAGATGTTGAAGGGTTGAAGACAACCGAGTCTCTTCCGGGTGAGTTTCCTTATGTACGTGGTACAAAGAAGGATAACGACTGGAAGGTGCGCCAGAACATCGAAGTTCGTGATTTCAAGGCAGCTAACGAAAAGGCTTTGGATATCCTGAACAAGGGTATCACATCGTTAGGATTCGTCATCAAGGGTGAAGAGGTAAATGCGGAGAACATCGCTACGTTGCTGGAAGGTATTTGTCCGGAATGTGTAGAGTTGAACTTCTGCACTTGTCTGTGCAAGACGGAGGCTTTGATCGGAATCTTGGCAGACTGTTTCAAGGCCAAAGGGGCTGACGTGGCTAAATGCTGCGGTTCAGTGAACTATGATCCGTTCAAGAAGCCGTTGATCAAAGGCAAGGAAAACAACGATTGGGTAGAGGCTGCTGTAGCTATTCTGAAGGCTGGTGAGGCTCTGCCGGGCTATCGTGTGTTGGCTGTCAATGCATTCCACCTGAACAATGCCGGTGCTTTCATCACACAGGAACTGGGTTATGCGTTGGCTTGGGGTAACGAATTGTTGGCTAAGTTGACAGAGGCCGGATGCGCTGTGGATGAAGTGGCAAAGAACATCAAGTTCAATTTCGGTATCAGCTCGAACTACTTTATGGAGATCGCGAAGTTCCGTGCTGCACGTTGGTTGTGGGCCGAGATCGTGAAGGCTTATCAGCCCGCTTGTGACTGTGCTTGCAAGATGCACGTTCACGCACAGACCTCTGCTTGGAACATGACGATCTTTGATGCGCACGTTAACTTGTTGCGTACACAGACAGAGGCTATGTCTGCTGCGATTGCCGGTGTGGATTCTATCACGGTCCGTCCGTTCGACATGACTTATCAGACTTCTGACGACTTCTCAGAGCGTATCGCCCGCAACCAGCAGCTGTTGCTGAAAGAGGAGTCTCACTTCGATAAGGTCGTTGACCCGTCTGCCGGTTCATATTATGTAGAGGTATTGACAAATTCTGTAGCCGATGTGGCTTGGAAGCTCTTCCTGGAAGTAGAGGAGAAGGGTGGTTTCACAGCATTGGCTAATGCCGGTGAGATCCAGAAGGCCGTGAACGCTTCTAATGTGGCTCGTCATAAGAATGTGGCTACACGTCGTGAAATCCTGTTGGGTTCTAACCAGTATCCGAACTTCACAGAGGTGGCTGCCGGGAAGATCAAAGAGACTTCTTCAGCTTGCTGCGGTGGCGGCCATTGTGGTGAGGCTACAATCACAGCCCTCGACTTTTCTCGTGGTGCTTCTGAATTTGAGGCATTGCGTCTTGCTACTGAAAAGAGCGGTAAGACTCCGAAGGTATTCATGTTGACTATTGGTAATTTGGCTATGCGTTTGGCTC
>JBJECC010000262.1:0-4741 GCA_051870655.1 Parabacteroides sp.
CCTATATTTGTCGAATCATTTAAAGAAAAAAAGGAATATGGCTAAAAGACGTATTTTAAAGAAAGAAATCAGTCAAGTGGCCGGTGAATTGTTCACCGAAACCCTGATTTGCAAATTGTATGTGCCGCAAGTGGATGCTGAAAAAGCCGAGACGCTCATGGCCCGCATCCTGGATATGCAGGACCAGTTCATCGAACGTGCCGGTCATCCGGACGGCAGCGAGAATCCGGCATTGGTCAAACGTTATTTCCGCAAGCTGCGGGCTGACCTACAGGCAGAAGTCAATGCCATTGCCGCAGAAATTGGCCAACTCAGCAAATAAAAAAGCATGAAGAAATGGATCTGTAAGACCCTCCTCCGTCTTTCCGGCTGGAAAATCGGATCTACGGAGGGGGTAGATTTGCCCAAGTGTGTGATCTGCGTAGCGCCTCACACCAGCAACTGGGATTTTATACTCGGTAAGCTCTTTTATACAGCCATCGGCTGCCAGGCCGGTTTTCTGATGAAGAAGGAATGGTTTTTCTTTCCGTTAGGCTGCCTGTTCCGCAGCATGGGCGGTGTGCCGGTTGACCGGAAAAAGAAAAGTTCGACCACGGAGCAGGTTGTGGACATGTTCCGTAAAAACGACCGTTTCCAGATCGCCATTACACCGGAAGGGACACGCAAAAGACGTGCAGAATGGAAAAAGGGGTTTTACTACATCGCCCTGCAGGCGAAAGTGCCTATCATGATCGCCTATTTTGACTACGCCAAGAAGGTGGTCGGTTCGAAAGGAATTTTCCATCCGACGGGCGACTACGAGAAGGATATACGCTACATCCGGGAGCAATTCAGAGGTGTCACCGCCTGCCACCCGGAGAATTTTGTCCATATTTAGAATCAACAAACCATCTACATATAATATATTATGGAAGAAGACCTGCGCATCAGTATGGTGCAATCCCACATCATTTGGGAAGACCGTGACGAGAATTTAGGCTACTACGGCGAACTGCTCCGCCGTGTCAGCGGCAAAACAGATTTGGCTATCCTGCCGGAAACCTTCACCACCGGATTCTCGATGGATGTGGAGCGTCTGGCTGACACGTGGGACGGCATCACCATGGAGACGGTCCGCTCGTGGGCGAAGAAATACAAGATGGCCATCATCGGCAGTTTCATCTGCCGGGAGAATGACAAGTTCTACAACCGTGCCTTCTTCGTCACCCCGGAGGGTGAGACCTACCATTACGACAAGCGCCACCTCTTCCGCATGGCCGGTGAAGACACGCATTTCACCCCGGGTGACAAACGTCTCATCGTGCCCTACAAAGGATGGAACATCTGTCTGCAGGTCTGCTACGACCTGCGTTTCCCCGTCTGGAGCCGCAACGTGAACAACGACTACGACCTGCTGGTCTATGTGGCCAACTGGCCGGAGGCACGCCGCAAGGCCTGGAAGTCGCTGCTGCAAGCCCGTGCCATCGAAAACATGTGCTATGTCTGCGGTGTCAACCGGGTGGGCATAGACGGCAAGGGGTTTGTCTTCCGTGGCGATTCGCTGGTCTATATGCCGAAGGGGAAGAAGCTGGCCGATGCCGGAAAACGGGAGGAGATCACACGTACCTGTACCCTGTCGCGCCAAGAGCTGGATGAATTCCGGCAGAAGTTCCCGGCCTGGCGTGATGCTGATACCTTCGAACTCTCATGAAGGCGGGCTGGAAATGGATCCCTTCGCTCTACTTTGCGGAGGGATTGCCGTATGTGATCGTGATGACGCTCTCCGTCATTCTCTACAAGCGGATGGAGATCTCCAACACAGACATTGCGCTCTATACCAGCTGGCTCTATTTCCCCTGGGTCATCAAGCCGCTCTGGAGCCCCTTCGTGGACCTCATGAAGACAAAACGGTGGTGGATCTGTGCCATGCAGCTGCTGATCGGAGGCGGGATGGCGGGCATTGCCTTTCTGTTGCCGGGCGACTGGTTCTTCCAGACCACGTTGGCGGTCTTCTGGCTGATCGCTTTCAGCTCCGCCACACACGACATTGCTGCCGACGGATTCTATATGTTGGCACAAAACGACGATGACCAGGCCTTTTTCATCGGCATCCGCAACACCTGCTATCGGATTGCCATGCTGACCGGACAGGGCTTGTTGGTCATGCTGGCCGGTTGGCTGGAACAGGCTACCGGAGGCATTCCGCGTGCCTGGAGTATCGTCTTCCTGCTGTTGGCCGCCCTCTTTCTCGGATTGGGCCTCTGGCATCGTGCCCTGTTGCCCCGTCCCGCTTCCGACCAACCCCATACCGAACAAAGTGCCGTCGCGCTTTGGCATGCCTTTCGCCAGACCTTTCTCAGCTTCTTCCGCAAACCGGGCATCGGGGTGGCCCTTCTCTTCATGCTGACCTATCGGCTGGGAGAATCGCAACTGGTCAAGTTGGCCTCTCCGTTCCTGTTGGACAGCCGGTCAGAGGGAGGCTTGGAGCTCAGCACGGCCGAGGTAGGCTTTGCCTATGGCACGGTCGGTGTGGTAGCATTGCTGTTTGGTGGCATCTTGGGTGGCATGGCATTGGCCCATGGAGGCCTGAAGCGTTGGATCTGGCCGATGGCCATGGCTCTCACTCTGCCCAATCTGGTCTATCTCTATTTGGCCTACAGCCAACCGACTGCGGTCTGGATCGTCAATGTCTGCGTGGCTATCGAGCAGTTTGGCTATGGATTCGGATTCACCGCCTACACGATGTACCTGATGCGTTTTGCCGAAGGAGAATATACCACCTCCCACTATGCCATCGGCACCGGCTTCATGGCGTTGGGCATGATGCTGCCCGGCATGATCTCCGGCTGGATGCAGACCCAGTTGGGCTATGCCCATTTCTTCATCTGGGTCATGGTCTGCTGTCTGCCCCTTTTCTGCCTCCTGCCCTTCTTGAATCTAAAGGAGAAAAACTAAATTTGATAGCGGACTTTATCCAATTTACAAACGGATCCGGATCATTTATTGAGTCTTACGCGGGAGATGACCTTAAACTCATCCAGCAACGCATCGGACATTTTTGCCTTGTTCTTCCATGCATCAGAGCCATAGACTCCCACCTTGGTAAAATCCCAAGGTTTGAAGCCGATCTTCCGTGCATTTTTCATGGAACTGAAACGGTAGTCATCATTGGCTGCATCTACAAACAAAGGATCCGCAATGACAGAATGCTTTTCGCCTCTGAATGTTTTCCATTCCTGAAAAGAGGGTTTTGCGAACGCCGGCGTCCCGTCCAGGTGCCAATACAGATTATAATCCATGTCCACCTTTCCTTTATCCCAGGCTCCGGCAAGCGTCTCGCCCTGATCCTGAAGAATGATGTTGTGACGGAAATGGAAGGAAAGGTGCTCCTCCGCTCGTGTATATTGGGCCTGATAATAGTGCCCGAAGGCAAAAATATTATTCTCTATCCTGTTTTCCTTTCCATAGTGCTGGTGGAATCCTCCGCTCTTGCAACGATAGACGAGGTTCGAACTCATTTCCACATCGGTAGATCCTTCATCCGTATATAATCCCCAGCCACCATAATCGTATGACAAAATATCATGGATAATGTTGTTCACAATCCGTGTACCGTATGATTCTCCCAAGGTATAGACGGCTCCCATGTCAGACAGTTCTCCCCAACCGATGTGATGGATATGGTTGTAAGCCACCCGGTTTCTGACAGCAGGACTGATGAGCTTGGTCTGTATAAAATCGATCGTCCCATCTGCCAGCAAGGCATTGGTCCATACATTTTCGGAACTGTTATAGCCCCATACCCAGCCGACGGAAACCCCGGAGTAGCGTAAGTCCGAGATCTCATTATGCGTTACCTCATTGTCGGACGCATGGAAGATGGCGACTCCCACACCACAGGGCAATTCACTTCCCGCATGGGTAATGATCGAGTTGTGGACCACGTTATGGCGACTCACCAGATCAGAATCTGCGGTATAGATCGGCTCCCCTATCTTCACCCCTCCTGCACCCAGGTCGGCAATATAGCAGTGATCGATCCGATTGTTCAGACAGGCCTCCCGGAACCAGATGGCATACCCTCCGGTATGTTGCATCTCACAGTTGATAAAATGTACATTTTCCGCATGAGCAAGCTCTATGGCCGCCTCAACCATCGCGGCTGCCTGCATCGGTTCACTGCCATTCTTCGGCATACGGAAAGATGAATATTGGAAGGAGATGTTCTCGAATCTGATATGCTTCAGGGGAGAATCCTCCGTTCCTATCCCGACCATCCATTGATGCAATGTGGGCGCTACGCATTCTACGGCATTCATCTCTTCACCCTCTCTGGGGATATAGTACACATACCCCTCTGTCCTGTCCAGGAACCACTCTCCCGGCATATCCAAGGCCGATTTATATCCATACATGATATATCGGGATCCCTTCGTGATGGGATTCCAAGGCTTCATGCCTCCCCCTTGTATATATATGTAGCCCGAATCCGGACAGGCATAAGAAAGGGGTTTCTGTGTGATGTCCCACTTATGATAGAACCGGAAGCGCACATCCGCCATTTCCGCAGGCGACAACGCTTTCAGGGATTGCATGTCCCCCTGTTCAAGCTCCAGCCGCTGTGTGGCATAATTGGCCGAACGTATCCCTTGCACATAGGCATACTCCTGGTGACCTTTGACAAAATACCAGTCCTTGTTCGGAGTACGTGCCCAGGTGGCCCGTTTTCCATTGACATAGAATTGTTCAAAAGCGAAGTCAA
>JBJECC010000263.1:0-23328 GCA_051870655.1 Parabacteroides sp.
GTGGGCATAAAATTGATTGATTTAATCGTAGGTTTATTCTTTTAATTGACAATACAGATATGAAAAATTTTATAAAAGCCTTCCGGTTGACACTCGTTTTTTGTGTATTCTTGTCTTTGACGTATGTATTGGTGCTCTGGATTTTTGCCAAAGTGGCAAGTCCGGGCAACGGCAATGCGGAAACCTTCGAGGTGAACGGAAAAGTGGTTGGCGCAGCCAACGTCGGGCAGATGTTTACGAAAGACATATACTTCTGGGGACGTCCCTCATGTGCCGGCGATGGCTATGATGCCGCCAACTCGTGCGGAAGCAACAAAGGACCTACCAATCCGGAATATCTTGCCGAAGTGGAAGCGCGTATCGACACCTTCCTGGTGCATCACCCTTACCTCGGGCGTAAGGAGGTGCCGGCGGAGATGGTGACAGCCAGCGGATCGGGACTTGACCCAGACATCACCCCGCAGTCGGCACGAGTACAGGTGAAGCGGGTGGCTGCCGCAAGGCATCTCGATGAACAAGCGGTGGCATCGCTCGTAGAACAATCCATCCAGCGACCGCTGCTCGGCATCTTCGGTCCTGCAAAAGTAAATGTACTGAAACTGAATGTGTCACTTGATGAACTTGACGAGAAGTGACTATGAAGACAAAAGTATTTGACTCCCTCTGTCGGATTCACGCCATGGCGAGGCTACTATCACGACAAAGCAGCCGTCACCGACATATCGCTGAAAGCATCAAAGCGTATCGGCGTGTCTGAAAAAATTTCGATGCCACTCTTTGTCCAGGCTATCGCCTCACCGATAAACGACCATGTGTATCTCGTGGCAGGTATAGGGTTGGGATTTCTATTTTGAGAAACTGCGTAAACGGGAAATGCTCGCCGGTGCTGACTGGGAGCGTGTGTCCTCCTATCTTCCTTCTCAAGGTATATCCGTCTTTTTCGCTCTACTCCCGCTGTCAGGCACTGGATGGATCAGCGGTAGCACGGGTGGGTCGTTGCTACTTATGATTTAGGGAGAGGGTTTCTTATTCTTCAAAAAGAAGCGCAAAAGCCACTGAACGAGCTGTTGACCGCCAAGACGTTTTCTGATGCTGAACGCATGGGGATCCAGACAGTCGCCAATGAATTGCAAGAAAATGTATGCAACATGGAGATGCGGCTGAACGCACTTCGTGACGATTTTCCCGTATCTTTCTGTTGTGCGTTAACGAGTAAGGCGGTCAGAATGTTGCTTTGCGAACGACGACGTACTTGGGTCCATTATGCCGAGATAGGGTTGATAACCGATAAAGAACTGAGTATCCAGCTCGATGACATCAATCTGCAATCTCCTTCATCCGGTATGTTCAGGCAATGCTGTCAGCAAATATATTTTGCTATAGGCAGTTTGTTCAATAAGAATATGGTCAGATAGGCGCTGACAAACGTGCAGGGCACGACACACAAGGCCACCAGCAGTACGTTGTCGAAAACGGGCATGAAGAGTGACATGTAGGTTGACAGCCAAAGTACGTGACAGAGATAGATGCCGTAGCTGAGTGTACTGATTGAGATGATCCCTTTGTCAATGAAGACAAAACGGGATGGTTTTGTCTTGAGCAAGAGGATAAACACACCACAGGTCATTATGACGACATTGAAGGTTTCGAATCCCCAACTTAACTCCAGGGCGGGCAAGGTATCGACACTACTCAGCTGATACAAAAATACCCAAGACGTGACAATCCATCCCACCACGATAGCCACAGTAGCTTGCCATCCCGCGAACGGATTGTAGCGGCGGATGTAATGACCTAAGAGCAGATAGCCGGCAAAACCTGAGAAATAGTAGAAGGTAGGCGATGGATTGAAATAGATGTCTGCCCCTATGGAAGGTATCCACAGGCGGAGATAGGGAAGGAAAGAGGTGAACAGCCAGAGCCACAAATAAGCCTGTAGTTCCCTCTTGGAAACGGATTTCAACCAGGGACTCAGAATGGGAATCAACAGGTAAAGCCCTATCAGCATGTACACATACCACAAGTGTTCAGCCTGATAGACAAAAGGCAGGCGGATAACGGACTGTAGCCACTCTGTCAATGTACTGTCTGCCCTGAGAGCGAACCAGACACTATACACTACGCTCCAGAGAACAAACGGGTAGAGGATACGGGTAAAGCGCCGTTTGAAGAACTGTACTGTGGTCTGGCTCATGGGGAGAAGCAGATAACCGGAAATCATCGCGAACAGAGGAACTGAAACGCGGCTGATGCTGTTGAACACTCCTACTAAAATTGAATTGTCAGAATAGTGTGGCGTAAATTCGGGAGACACGTAATAATACTCAGTCACGTGTTGCAAGATAACCAGGATGCATGCCACAAACCGCATCCAGTCAAGTGAGATGTTCCGCTGCTTTTCCATATAAAAAATTTTTCTTTGTTGGCGAAATTAGCCATAATTCCTGTCATACGTGTTTGTTGCATAGAGATAACAATTGGATGATAAAATGATAATTGTCAAAAAGAGAAGGCTCTGTGGAGAAAAGAATAGCCTGAAACAGGTCAAGGCTGTGAAAAAAGTTAAATTTGTTCTGTTTAAATCATACGGAATCTCATGGAATTGATAGACTATATAGACAATGTGGGGCTTTTGCCTGAACCTTCAAGAGAGTTGTTACAGACCGTTTTCCGACAAGTACGGTATCCAAAGGGCCATTGTCTGTTGAGAGAACACAACAAAACCTACAAAGCTTATATCATCAAAGAGGGTATAGCGCATGCGTATGCATTCAAGCATGGCAAATCTGTTACCTTTTGGATTGGTCGGGAAGGTGACGTGATCTATCCCGGGCAGACATTCCATTATCAAGACGGTGAATACGGTACTGTCGAGCTGATAGAAGAGTGTGTATTGTATGAACTGGATTTGAACAAACTTCATGAGATGTATCAGGAGGATATCCATTTGGCGAATTGGGGGCGTCTGGCCGCTGAAAAGGAATGTATTGCTTTGGAAAAAACAATGCTTTCGCGGCAGTTCAAAACCACCTTGCAACGCTATGAGGAGTTGCTTAACGAATCTCCGGAAATCATCAGAAGGGTTCCTTTGCATATTATTGCATCCTATCTGAATACGACCCCGGAGAACTTGAGCAGGACCAGACGAAAGATAAGATAGGGCGAGCGAACTTACGAGACAAGTCGCTGTCGATGATCTTCATCACCCAGTAATGGTGCACGAAGGGCCTTAACGCGAAGGATGGGTATATTATCTCTGTCGTCAGCATGGGGGAATATGCAGAGAGACGCCCGGCCGGAGTCTTGCCGACCGGGCGTCTTTATCTGAGCTCATTCATTACTTTAACGGTTCCAGACGGAAAGCATACTGATAGGTATGGTTCTTTTGGATCTCATACTGCGGACGCGGACCCGGGCCACAGCTGCCGTTTCCGATACCACGCATCACACAATCCAGGTTCAATACCACTTCCGGAACAGCTACCTCTTCCAAGACATGGTCATACTTGGCCATCCAGATCTCCCGGTCTGTATAATGCAGTGCCGAGAAATCGAACAGGTTCTTGCCGGAGATCTTCACCCCTTTACCCTGCTTGTCAGTCAAGGTCAACCAACGGGTGTCGGTACGTTCACCCATGGACTGGGCCCGTACATAATGCTCGCGCATGTCAGTGACTGTCGATTGATAACGCCCTACGAATGCACAGTTCTTGCGATCCTGATAGTTCTCTATCGGACCCCGGCCGTACCATTCCAACTGTTCGAAATCTGAATGGAAGAAAGCCTGCAAGCCCAGACGGGATTTGTCAAACTGTTCGTCTGTCGTGAAGGCAGCATCCACATCAATCGTACCGTCAGCATAGATGGTGTAGGTCAGTGTCTGGCCGATGACGGCATCTTTCGGTTTCTCGCGTGAAGAGCTGGCAAACCAGACACGCGGATTGTTTCCTTCGATATGCGGAATGACGGTTTCCAACACCACTTTCACAGTAGCCTGGTGTTTGTCGGCTGCCAGTTCCCACGCAAAGGACTTCACGGAGGTATTCATGTCATACCATTCCTGTTTGTCATTGTCAATCGAACGGTAGGTGTTCAAGGCAAAGCCCTGTCCGCCGCGGATGATCGGGCGGCCCTGATACCGCAAGAAGGTCATCTGGCCGTTCATGGCGTCAAAGACAGCCTCTACCTGCTCGTTACGTACATGCAGATAGCGTTTCTCCTCCTGGAAGGCCTGCAGTACCTGGTCGGTCGTCACTTCCGGCAACTGCAGATCCACCACCTGAAGCGGAATCTGTTCCGTAGCTACGACATGTCCGGCCTGGGCCCAGACACAATCCTTTTTCAGACGTGCCTCCACAGTCAGATAGAGATCTTTACCGGCTTGAGGAGCCTGTCCGTTGATTTTTACGGTGACTGTCTGGTCGGTTCCGGCACTGGGCAATGCCACCTTCTGGTAGGCCGATGCCTGCCCATCCTCTACATATTTATAATAGAGGTCAAACTGATCAAGGTTCAGGAAGTCATATTTGTTCTTCACCTGCAAGTCTCCATCGGCTGTACGGTGGAATTCCATATACTGGTACACCTTCTTCACCTCTTCCAGTTTCGGAGTCACACGGCGGTCACCGGTGATGATACCGTTACAGCAGAAATCATTGTCGTTGGGGAAATCTCCGAAGCTGCCTCCGAAATAGAGATGGCTCTTGTCTTCACCAAACCGGTTGATGCTCTGATCCACCCAGTCCCAGATACAACCACCGATCATGCGCTGTGAATGGTTCTCGATGTAATCCCAATACTCTTCCAGGTTGCCGATGGCGTTACCCATGGCATGGGCATATTCGCAGAGGAAATAGGGCTTGTCTGTCGCCTGCTTGTCCTGCTCAATCATCGCCTCGATGGATGGATACATGCGGGAGTCCATATCGGCGATCTCGTTTTGACCTTCGTAGTGGATCAGACGGGTCGGGTCGATGGCCTTGATCGCCTTGTATTCCGCAACGATGTTGCAGCCCTTGCCCGATTCGTTACCCAACGACCAGAAGATAACTGACGGATGGTTCTTGTCTCGTTCTGCCATGCGAACAGCCCGATCCACATAAGCGGTCTCCCAAGAGGGATCGTTAGAGATGGATTGGTTACCGTGACACTCCTGATCCGCCTCGTCCATGATGTAGAGACCATAGTAGTCGCAAAGTGCATACATACGCGGGTCGTTCGGATAGTGGCTCATACGGATGGTGTTCAAGTTGAAACGCTTGTAGAGGAGAATGTCCTTGATCATCATATCGACCGGTACCGCCTTTCCAAATTCCGGATCAATCTCGTGACGGTCGGCACCCTTGAACAATACCAATGAATTGTTGATATAGACCTTCTTGTTCTTCAATTCCACCTTGCGGAATCCATACTTCTGTGTGGTGGCCTCCAGCACCTGGCCGGCTGCATCCAGCAATTCCACATTGACCGTATAGAGGTAGGGAATCTCTGCACTCCAGAGCTGCGGAGTACGTACGGTAATTTCACTTTCCACTTTGGCCTCCTGACGAGTGGCTACCGGAGCTACCGGAGTCGTGGCCTGTCCTACCGATTTTCCCTTTTCATCCAACAGCGTTACCTGCACCGTACCACCGGCAGTCTTGCCGTTGTTGCGGATGGAAGAGGCAATGCGTAATGTGGCCTGATCCAGGGAGGCGGAAAAATCAGAAGTCAGGAAGAGATCACGTACCTGCAGTTTCGGACGGGCCTCTAAATAGACATCGCGATGCAGACCGCTCAGACGGAACATATCCTGGTCTTCCAGATAGCTGCCGTCGCTCCAACGATATACCTCGACAGCGATCATATTGCTTTTGCCGACCTTTACATACGGAGTGACGTTGAAGATCGCATCGTTGCTGGCTCCCTGGCTGTAACCCACCTTCTGACCGTTCACCCATACATACATGGCACTGTAACAGCCGTTGAAGTGGAGATAGACATCTTTGCCTTTCCACTCAGCCGGTACCTCGAAATCACGGCGGTAGGAGCCGACGGCATTCGGCTCTTCCAAGACAGTGAAGTTTTTCTGCCCCTGGATAAAGGGCGGGTTGTTACGGAACGGGTAGGTAATGTTTGTATAGATCGGGGTACCGTAACCCAGCATCTCCCAGTTGGAAGGAACCGGAATCTCATCCCAACCCGATACGTTGTAATTGGCTTTGTAGAAATCGGCCGGACGATCTTCCGGCTGTTTGGCCCAATGGAATTTCCATGTGCCGTTCAGGTAACGGACCCGTGAGGACTTGGTATGTTCCCAGGGTTTGTCGTAGAAGAGATCGCGTTGCATCTCGCCCAAGTCTGCAAAGGGGAAGAGAGTAGCATGTCCCGGCTCCTTGTTGATGCCGACAATGTGCTGGTTCTCCCAATCCTTGTCGCTGGAGGTCTTCAACGGATCCACTTTCACCACCAAGTCGGTCGGTGCAATGGTCCAATGCTGTGTCGTCTTGGCCGGATCAGCATCCACCAATGTGACCGGTTCGCCGAAGATGGCCACATCGCGCATACCGATGTTTTTCCCTTTCTGTGCCACGCTGGAGATGACATAAGTGCCGTCGCTCTGTTTAGCAAGCTCCCACCGTTGGCTGGCCTCATTCTTGTTGGGCGAGTTCTGGACCAACACATACATATTATTAAAGAAAAATCCACACATACCCATGCCGGTCAATTTGCTGGTGATGGTGTAGGTACCATCTTCCATGGGGGTGAAATTCCAGACTTGCGCTTCGCGCACCTTGTCGAACGGATTTAGGAATACTCCTGAAATAGAATAACTTTCCTGGTTATCGATGGCCAGGCCATTTGCCGAACAGATCGTGTAGTTCTGACCGGCCTTGAGGTCTTGCGCTTGTGTCCACGTCGTGAACAGGCAAGTGAAGATCATCATCCAAAAGAATTTGAACATTTTCATGATATTACGTTTTTAAACCCAGCAAATGTAAATAAATCCCGTGAGATTTTTGTCGGGAAGCCAAATAATAAATCTATATTTGCCCTCAAATATTCTTTTCATGAGAGGTTTGTGTATCTACATTGTCTTGAACTGTCTGGTGACTATGACGCTGTCTGCCCAACAAGACTCACTTGTGGTGGTCAATGGGGATACAATCCGATTGAGACAAGAGGTACTGGATGCCATTCGTGAAGGAAGATTCCTGCAGTTGGAATTGCCACCCGAAGAGGGGGCAGGAGCCTCCATTCCGTTGAGGCGGTATGATAGAGAACTTCCGATTCTCATAGACTTTTCCGATTATGTGTTTCTGGATGATTCCAGTCACCGGCGTGTCGCTTTGCGTGATTTGCCGCCTTCCGTATTCTGGAGGCATTGGCCTAAATTCAAATATCCACTGATTGATTTGGGAGTGAGTGGTGCAGGCATCAAGCCTGCCAGCACAGCCATCGTTTCGGTTACGTTTGATGCCGGTGAACTGACCAGCCGGAAGAGTTATGTGTACAAACGGAATCAGAAACGAAACGCTACCCTATTGAATTATAATAATCTTCCCACTTCGGATGTGTGGGCTAAACAGAAAGCGTTCCGGACCCGGTTGGAATCCCGTAAGGATACGTTGGCTGTGGACAGCGCCTCACAAATCATAAATCATAAATAATAAATCATAATTCGGCAGCCTTATTTGCTAATTATTTTGATAGACTGCCAATAAAATTCTATATTTGCGGGCGATTAAGCGATGATGAGGAGGGGGCGATCAGTCCCCTCCTTTTGTTAATATAAAGTAGGATATGATTGAAAAGAACGAAGTGAAGCAATTGGCGGAAGCGTTTCTCGCTTCAACCGACAATTATCTGGTAGATGTGGAGGTGAAACCGGGTAACCTGATTGTTGTGGAGATAGACAATGACGAGGCTGTTTGTGTGGATGATTGTGCCGCATTGAGCCGCTATCTGGAAGAGCATCTGGATCGGGACATCGAGGATTATGAATTGGAAGTCGGGTCGGCAGGTCTCACTTCGCCGTTCAAGATTCTTCGCCAATATCAGAAGAATGTAGGCAATGAGGTTGAAATGTTGTTGAAAAGTGGTTCAAAACTTCATTGTGTGTTGAAGGAGGCGAATGAGTCGGGTGTGGTCGTCACTGTAGCCAAGCAGGTGAAGCCGGAGGGCGCGAAACGCAAGATGACGGTGATGGAGGATCAGTCCTACACGTTTGACGAGATAAAATATACAAAATACGAAATAAGATTCAAGTAAGATTATGGCCAAGAAAGAGGAAATCAGTATGATTGATAGCCTTGCGGAGTTCAAGGAATTGAAAAACATCGACAAAGAGACGATGATCAGCGTGTTGGAAGACTCCTTCCGCAATGTAATCGCGCGTATGTTTGGTACGGATGAGAATTATGATGTGATTATCAATCCCGAAAAGGGAGATTTTGAGATTTGGAGAAACCGTACCGTGGTGGCTGACGAGGATTTGGAAGACAGCAACCTGCAGATTCCGCTGACAGAGGCTCGTGAGATTGATGCCGACTGTAAGTTGGGCGAGGAGGTGACGGATGAGGTGAACTTCTCCAAGTTCGGACGCCGTGCCATCCTGAACCTGCGACAGACATTGGCCTCCAAGATTCTTGAATTGCAAAAAGACAGTATCTGCGCAAAATATAAAGACAGACTCGGCACGATTATCACGGCTGAAGTCTATCAGACCTGGAAGCGCGAGACTTTGTTGCTCGACGAGGAGGAGAACGAACTGGTATTGCCGCGTGCCGAACAGATCCCGTCTGACCGTTACCGTAAGGGGGAAACGGCCCGTGCGCTGGTGAAGGATGTGGATTATTTCAACGGCAGTCTGAAGATCACCTTGTCACGTACTGACAATCTCTTCCTGCAACGTCTGTTTGAACGGGAGGTGCCGGAGATCAACGATGGTCTGATCACCATCAAGGCGATTGCCCGCATTCCGGGTGAACGTGCCAAAGTGGCCGTTGAGTCGTATGACGACCGTATTGATCCGGTGGGTGCATGTGTCGGCATGAAGGGCTCCCGTATTCATGGCATCGTCCGCGAATTGCGTAATGAGAACATCGATGTCATCAATTATACCGCCAATATTTCCCTGTTCATCCAGCGAGCGTTGGCTCCGGCCAAGATCAACTTTGTCCGTGTGAACGAAGAGGAGCGTCATGCAGAGGTCTATCTGCATCCGGCAGAGGTATCGTTGGCGATCGGCAAGAGCGGTATGAACATCAAGTTGGCCAGCATGCTGACCGGATATACGATCGATGTCTATCGCGATGTGGATGGCGTGGATGAAGAAGATATCTATCTGGAAGAGTTCTCAGACGAGATTGACATGTGGGTCATCGACGCGCTGAAGAATATTGGTTGCTACACAGCGAAAGCTGTTTTGGCGATGGATCCTCACGAAATTATGGAACGTGCCGACTTGGAAGAGCAGACCGTAGAAGACATACGGGCTATTTTAGCTGCCGAATTTGAAGAGGATGAGAACCAAAAGTAGTACGACAAAGTAAGATATGCCTATAAAATTAATACAAGTACAACGAAAATTAAACGTAGGGATCACCACTGTGGTGGCATTCCTACAGCGAAAAGGGTTCGAGGTGGAAAACAATCCCAACACTCGGATCAGTGACGAACAGTATGCTTTGCTCGTAAAGGAGTTCGGAAAAGATCTTCCCAAAGGGGAGACTCCGCGCGATTCCCACCCCCAAAAGGATCGGAAACCGAAGCGGGAGGAGAGACCGCAGGAGATCAAGACGGTTGTTCCGGATGAATACAAACCGAAAATTGTCACCAAGGGTCGGATAGACCTGGAGGGCGAGCATAAGAAGCAGACGGATACCGGCGAGAAAACAACAGATGGACGGAAGGACGACATCGTCGAAAAACGCCCTCAGGCAGAGACGGTAGAGACTGTTCAGACAGAAAAAGCCGAACGAAAACAACCCCAAGTAGTGGTCAATAAAGCTGAAGAAACAGTGAACATAGAGAAAAAAGAGGCAGCAATGCCGGCAGACAAGGGTACTGCCACCAGCGGAGGAGAAGAACTCTTCCGTTTAAATACGCCTAAATTTGAGTCGAAAATCAAAGTGACCGGTAAGATTGATCTGAATGCCATCAATCAGTCCACCCGTCCTCGCAAGAAAAGCAAAGAGGAGAAGCGCAAGGAACGCGATGAGAAGATGCGTAACAACGGCGCGAACCGTCCGGGACAGAATAACAATGCCGGCAAGGGTCCGAAGGAGAATGGTGCGAAGGTGAGTACACCGGGTGCTGCCAGCAGCAAGCCGGGGGATGCCCAGCATGCGGACAAGAAGAAGAGAAGCCGCATCAAGAAAGACCGTGTCGATGTAGCCAATACACCGGGTACAAACTATCCGCGTGAGAAACGCGAGGATCGCAAGCAGCGCTTGAAGAAGCCTGTCAAGACGGAGGTGAGCGAAGAGGATGTACAGAAGCAGATCAAGGAGACACTGGCACGTCTAACCAACAAGGGTAACAAGACCAACAAGGGAGCGAAGTACCGCCGTGACAAACGTGATGCCGTACAGAAGCGGGAACACGAACTGCAAGAACTGGAAGAACAGGAAAGCAAAATATTGAAGTTGACCGAGTTCGTTACTGCAAACGACTTGGCCAACATGATGGATGTGCCGGTGACCAAGGTCATTGCCACCTGCATGAGCATCGGTATCATGGTCTCCATCAACCAGCGCCTGGATGCGGAGACTATCAACATCGTGGCTGAAGAGTTCGGCTTCAAGACCGAATATGTCAGTGCCGATGTGGTCGAGGCCATCAAGGCTGATGAAGAGGATGACAATGAGGATGATTGGGTACCGCGTCCGCCGATCGTCACGGTGATGGGTCACGTGGACCACGGTAAGACCTCTTTGTTGGACAACATCCGTAATGCCAACGTGATTGCCGGTGAGGCCGGAGGTATCACACAGCACATCGGTGCCTACAATGTGAAGCTGCCGAGCGGACGACGTATCACCTTCCTGGATACACCGGGTCACGAAGCCTTTACGGCCATGCGTGCCCGTGGTGCGAAAGTCACCGATATTGCCATCATCATTGTGGCGGCTGACGACAGCGTGATGCCGCAGACCGTGGAAGCGATCAACCACGCTTCGGCTGCCGGTGTACCTATCGTATTTGCCATCAACAAGATTGATAAGCCGCATGCCAATCCGGACAAGATCAAGGAGGAGCTGGCCAATATGAACTATTTGGTGGAGGACTGGGGTGGTAAGTACCAGAGCCAGGAGATCTCAGCCAAGAAGGGTATCGGTGTGGAAGACCTGTTGGAAAAGGTGTTGCTGGAAGCCGATCTGTTGGATCTGAAGGCCAACCCGAACCGCCGTGCTGTCGGTTCCATCATCGAGTCTTCACTCGACAAGGGCCGTGGATATGTGTCAACCGTCCTGGTAGAGAACGGTACGTTGAAGATCGGTGATATTGTCTTGGCCGGTACGCACTTCGGACGTGTGAAGGCGATGTTCAACGAACGTAACCAACGCATCGAGAAGGCCGGTCCTTCTGAACCGGCGTTGATCCTGGGTCTGAACGGTGCTCCGCAGGCCGGTGATACTTTCAATGTATTGGAGACTGAACAGGAGGCCCGCGAAATTGCCAACCGCCGCGAACAGTTGCAGCGTGAGTTGGGCTTGCGTACGCAGAAGATGTTGACACTGGACGACATCGGACGTCGTATTGCCGTGGGCAACTTCCAGGAGTTGAATGTGATTGTCAAGGGTGACGTGGACGGTTCCGTGGAGGCCTTGTCCGACTCGTTGATCCGTCTCTCTACCGAAGAGATCCAGGTGAATGTCATCCACAAAGCCGTCGGACAGATCTCCGAATCGGATGTGGTGCTGGCTGCCGCTTCCAATGCCGTGATCATCGGTTTCCAGGTACGTCCTTCCCAGCCGGCGCGCAAGTCAGCCGAGCGTGAAGGGGTGGAGATCCGTCTCTACTCCATCATCTACGATGCGATCGAGGATGTGAAAGATGCCATGGAGGGTATGCTTTCGCCGGAGATCAAGGAGGAGATTACCGCAAACGTGGAGGTACAGCAGGTATTCAAGATCTCCAAGGTGGGCACCGTAGCCGGATGTATAGTCAAGGAGGGTAAGATCAAACGTTCGAACAAGATCCGCTTGATCCGCGACGGTATCGTGATCTATTCAGGCGAACTGGGCTCTTTGAAGCGTTTCAAGGACGACGTGAAAGAGGTGGTTGCCGGTCTGGATTGCGGTTTGAACATCACCAACTTCAACGACATTCAGGTGGGTGACGTCATCGAAGCGTACGAAGAAACGGAAATCAAGAAAACATTATGATATGAACTGGTTGGACATCACATTGCTGTGTCTGGCAGGAATCGGATTAGTGAAAGGCCTGTTTGACGGACTCGTCAAACAGGTTGTTTCGCTTATAGCCTTGGTTGTCGGCATCTTTTTCTGTGGGCATGCCGCCGATTGGCTGCGTGGTTATATAGTGGCTACCGGTTGGTTTCCGGAGGAGGGGGTGACGATCTTGAGTTACCTGGCCGGATTCCTGCTGATTGTCGGATTGATGCTGTTGGTCGGAGAGATTCTCCATCGTCTCATTGATGTGACGCCGCTCAGTGTGGCCAACCATGCGGCAGGAGGCTTTTTCGGCCTCTGTGTCACCTTGCTGTTTGTCAGTCTGTTCCTGAATCTGCTGGACTACATCGACCGGGGAGGCGTATTCATTTCCAGACAATCGAAGATCGAATCCCGTTTCTATTATGGAATCAAGGACGTAGTCCCAACCATTTACCCGCAATCATTGTTTACTAAGGGAGATATTGAATGATCAAATATTCACGATGCAAGATTCAACAAGTATTATCAACGAGGTAACGGAGAGTGACTATAAGTACGGCTTCGTTACGCATATAGATACCGATGTGATTCATCGGGGACTGGATGAGGAGACCGTCCGGCTTATCTCTGCGAAGAAGGAGGAGCCGGAGTGGCTGTTGCAGTTCCGGCTGAAGGCGTTCCGCCATTGGCAGACCCTGGAGATGCCGCACTGGGCTCATCTGAACATCCCGCCCATCGACTATCAAGATATCATTTATTATGCGGCCCCCAAGAAGAAGGAGGGACCGAAAAGCCTGGAGGAGGTGGATCCGGAATTGTTGAAGACATTCGACAAGCTGGGTATTCCGTTGGAGGAGCAGAAGCACCTGAGCGGAATGGCTGTCGATGCCGTCATGGACAGTGTCTCCGTCAAGACAACCTTCAAAGAGACCTTGGCGGAGAAGGGGATCATCTTCTGCTCTTTCAGTGAGGCGGTGAAACATCATCCCGATCTGGTGCAACAGTATTTGGGAAGTGTGGTCAGCTACCGTGACAACTTCTTTGCTGCCTTGAACTCGGCCGTGTTCTCGGACGGTTCCTTTGTCTATATCCCCAAGGGCGTGCGCTGCCCCATGGAACTGAGCACCTATTTCCGTATCAATGCCGCCAACACCGGCCAGTTTGAGCGTACGTTGATCGTCGCGGACGATGAGGCGTATGTCAGCTATCTGGAGGGTTGTACGGCCCCGATGCGCGATGAGAACCAGCTGCATGCCGCGATTGTGGAGATTGTGGCCAATGAACATGCCGAAGTGAAATACTCTACGGTACAGAACTGGTATCCCGGCGACAAGGAGGGCAAAGGCGGTATCTACAACTTCGTGACGAAACGCGGGTTGTGTAAGGGCGAAGGCAGTAAGATCTCCTGGACACAGGTGGAGACCGGTTCTGCCATTACCTGGAAATACCCCAGCTGCATCCTGGCTGGTGACAACTCGGTCGGGGAGTTCTATTCTGTGGCAGTCACCAACAACTATCAGCAGGCCGATACCGGCACCAAGATGATCCATTTGGGAAAGAACACCAAGAGCACGATTGTCTCGAAAGGAATCTCGGCCGGACATAGCCAGAACAGCTATCGGGGTCTGGTGAAGGTCTCTCCGCGTGCGGACGGTGCCCGTAACCACAGCCAGTGCGACAGCCTGCTGTTGAGTTCTACTTGCGGTGCACATACCTTCCCCTATGCCGACATCCAGAATGAGACGGCTGTGGTGGAACATGAGGCAACGACCAGCAAGATCAGTGAGGAACAGCTGTTCTATTGCCAGCAGCGCGGTATCTCGGTGGAGGAGGCTGTCGGACTTATTGTCAACGGCTATGCACGGGAGGTGATGAACAAGCTGCCGATGGAGTTTGCTGTGGAGGCACAGAAGTTACTGACCATTTCATTGGAAGGTAGTGTGGGATAAATCATAAATCATCAACTTATGTTAGAGATCAAGAATTTACATGCCAACATCAATGGCAAAGAGATATTGAAAGGCATCAATCTCTCCATCAAGGCGGGAGAGGTGCATGCCATCATGGGGCCGAACGGCTCCGGCAAGAGCACACTGAGCAGCGTATTGGTGGGCAATCCGGCCTTTGAGGTGACGGAGGGTGAGGTGACGTTCAACGGAAAGAATCTCCTGGAGATGTCGCCTGAAGACCGCAGCCGCGAAGGACTGTTCCTCAGTTTCCAGTATCCGGTGGAGATACCGGGCGTAAGCATGGTGAACTTCATGCGTGCCGCGGTGAACGAACATCGGAAATACAAAGGGCTGCCGGCTGTCTCTGCCACAGACTTTCTGAAGATGATGCGTGAGAAACGGGCCATTGTCGAACTGGACAACAAACTGGCCAGCCGGAGTGTGAACGAAGGATTCTCAGGTGGTGAGAAGAAGCGGAACGAGATCTTCCAGATGGCCATGCTGGAGCCGAAACTCGCCATTTTGGATGAGACGGACAGTGGTCTGGACATTGACGCACTCCGTGTGGTGGCGAGTGGTGTCAATAAGCTGAAGACTCCGGAGAATGCCGCTATCGTCATTACGCACTACCAGCGTCTGCTGGACTACATCAAGCCTGACGTTGTCCATGTGCTCTACAAAGGCCGTATCGTGAAAACCGCCGGTCCGGAACTGGCCCTCGAACTGGAAGAGAAGGGGTACGACTGGATCAAGAAGGAGATGGGAGATTTGTAACATGAAGGCAGAAGAACAATATATCCAACTCTTCACGCACCATGAAGATTTGATCTGTCGCCACAGCACACCGGTCCTCAATGCGGTGCGTCCGACAGCCTTTGCCGATTTCGAGCGGCTGGGCTTTCCGAGTGTGCGGAGCGAAGACTATAAATATACGGATGTAGCTGCCTGCTTTGCTCCCGACTATGGAGTCAACATCAATCGATTGGATATTCCGGTAAATCCGTATGACGTGTTCCGGTGTGATGTGCCCAATCTGAGTACTTCGCTCTATTTCATGGTCAACGACACTTTCTACGACAAGGAATTGCCGAAAGCCCATCTGCCGGAGGGTGTCTATGCCGGTGGACTGAAGAACTTCACTTGCCAGTATCCGGAGATCGCTGCCCGCTATTATGCCAAGGCGGCCTCTACCGGACGGGACGGATTGATTGCGCTCAATACCTTTTTGGCGCAGGATGGTTTCGTGCTCTATGTGCCCAGAGGAGTACGGGTGGAGCGTACGATCCAGTTGGTCAACATCCTGCGTAGCGATGTCGATCTGATGGCCAACCGTCGAATCCTGGTGATTGTGGAGGCAGGAGCCGAAGCGCATCTGCTGGTGTGTGACCACAGCATCGACGATGTCAAGTTCCTGGCTACGCAAGTGGTCGAGATCTTTGCCGAAGAGGGAGCCATCTTCGACTACTATGATCTGGAGGAGAGCAGTGTCTCGACCACCCGTTTTGCTTCGGTGCATGTGGAGCAGGCCGCTTCCAGCCAAGTGCTGGTGAACGGCATTACGCTGACCAACGGGCTGACCCGCAACAACTACTATGTCCGGTTGAATGGCGAACAGGCGGAAATCACGCTGTGTGGCATGTCTATCCTGGATAAGGAGCAGCAGGTGGATACCTATACGCACATTACGCACTCCGTGCCGCGTTGTACGAGCAATGAGCTGTTCAAGAATGTGCTGAACGATCATGCGGTCGGTGCTTTCAGCGGACGTATTCTGGTGGAAGAGGGGGCCGACAAGACCTCTGCCTAT
The DNA here is from genome assembly GCA_051870655.1 of Parabacteroides sp. Taxonomy (GTDB): domain Bacteria; phylum Bacteroidota; class Bacteroidia; order Bacteroidales; family Tannerellaceae; genus Parabacteroides. The sequence goes on from JBJECC010000263.1 coordinate 16,137, forward strand.
CAGACCAACCGCAACCTCTGTGCGACGCGCGAGTGCCGGATGTACAGCAAGCCGCAACTGGAGATCTATGCGGACGATGTGAAATGTTCACACGGCATGACAACGGGACAGCTGGACGAGAATGCGCTCTTCTATATGCAGAGCCGGGGCATTCCGCGCGAAGAGGCCCGGATGCTGTTGAGTGTTGCCTTTACGGCAGACGTAGTCGATCATGTCCGGGTGGAGGCCCTGAAAGACCGGCTTCATAAACTGGTGGAAAAACGGTTCCGTGGCGAACTGGCCAAATGTGCCGGTTGCCGGATCTGTAAATAATGAACTACAACAAAAAGAGGGTTGCCAAAAGGCAACCCTCTCATTTTTTCCTTTGAGAAGGACGGAGCGCACGTTTCAGTTTAAAACTGGCTTTGTGACGGGCAGAGGCTGAACCATGTGTGCCTCGCATGAAATCGGAAAGCTTCGGTCGTTTCTCTCCGGTCGGTTCCGAAGAGGAGGCTTTCCTAAAGACAATCCCTTCCGTCATGGCCTTCTTGATCTCTTTTCTATTCATATCGCTTCTAATAATTCTTTCATTGTTTTCTGTAACAGCGGATGTATCAGATCGGGGGCAATCTCTGCCATTGGTTCCAACACGAACCGGCGTTCATGCATGTGGGGATGCGGCAAAGTCAATACGTCGGTCTGCATGATCGCCCCTTCGTAGAGCAGCAGGTCGATGTCGATCACACGATCCTCATAGACTCCGCTCCGGCTTTTGGCCACCCGTCCCATCTCGATCTCGATCAGACGGGTTACGGCCAACAGTTCCAACGGAGGGCGTGAGGTCTCTAACTGCAGGGCGATGTTGAGAAACCGGTTGGCTGACTGGAATCCCCACGGTTCTGTCTCATACAGGCTCGACAGGGCCCCAATCGTACCGGCCCGTTCCGCCAAAAGGGCGACTGCCTGAACCAAATGGCTCTTCCGGTCGCCCAAATTCGTACCCAAACTCAAATAGGCAGTGGCCATCTTTCCCCTTTCGTCTCTGTTAAATGATCAGCATGGCATCGCCATACGCACCGAAATGGTATTTCTCCTTCAGCGCTTCGTCATACGCCTCCATAATCAGCTCATATCCGCCGAACGAGGCTGTCATCATCAGCAGGGTGGAGAGCGGCAAGTGGAAATTGGTGATCATGCTGGTGGCCAACGTGAAATTGTAGGGCGGGAAGATGAACTTGTTGGTCCATCCCTCAAACTCCTTCAGACGGGCATCTGTGCCGACAGCCGTCTCGACCGCACGCATCACGGACGTACCGACCGCACACACCTGATGTCCCTCCTCTTTGGCTGTGTTCACGGTGTGGACGGCATCCGCGTTCACGATCATCTGTTCGGAATCCATCTTATGCTTGGTCAGGTCCTCCACGTCGATCTCCCGGTAGTTGCCCAGACCGGAATGCAGGGTCAGGAAAGCAAACTTGCAGTCGCGGATCTCCAAACGCTTCATCAGCTCACGGCTGAAATGCAGGCCGGCAGCCGGTGTGACTACGGCACCCTCTTCCGTAGCGAAGATGTTCTGATAGCGCTCTGCATCTTCCGGTTCCACCGGACGGTTGATGTACTTCGGCAGCGGTGTCTCACCCAGTGCATATAGGGCCTTTTTAAAATCATCGTGACTGCCGTCATACAGGAAACGGAGCGTACGGCCCCGCGAAGTGGTGTTGTCGATCACTTCGGCCACCATCGAGTCATCCTCTCCGAAATAGAGTTTGTTGCCGATGCGGATCTTACGCGCCGGATCCACCAATACGTCCCACAGACGCAAGTCCTCATTCAACTCACGCAACAGGAATACCTCAATGCGGGCACCTGTCTTTTCCTTGTTGCCATACAGACGGGCCGGGAAAATACGGGTGTTGTTGAATACAAACACGTCACCCTCACCGAAGTAATCCAACAGATCCTTAAAGATGCGATGTTCGAACTGACCCGTATCCCGATGGACAACCATCAAACGGGACTCATCCCGATGTGGCGCCGGATAAAGGGCGATCAGTTCCGGCGGCAAGTTAAATTTGAATTTAGAAAGCTTCATAATAATGCAATCCCTATATTTTTTTCGTTACTTTTTTGTCTCAACTTCTCGTATCCCCTCTTCTGCCGGGATGGCCTGTTCGAGGAACGCATCGATCTCCTCCGGAGACATACATTGATCCAAGGTGACCTCTCCGACGCGCGTCCGTTCCAAGGCGATCAGATGGGCTCCGGAATGGAGCGCCTCGCCGATGTCACGGGCCAGTGCACGGATGTAGGTGCCTTTGCTGCACACCACACGGATCCGGATCACCGGCAGGTCACAGGACAGCAGTTCCATCTCGTCAATCACCAGTGTCTTGGCCTTCAACGTCACCTCTTCTCCTTTGCGGGCCATCTCATAGGCTCGCTTCCCCTCCACCTTGCAGGCGGAAAAGACAGGCGGCACCTGTTGGATGACACCTACGAATGAGCGCAATACCTCTTCCACCATCGGACGGGTGATGTGCTCGGTCGGATAGACCGCATCCACCTCCTTCTCCAAGTCGAACGAGGGGGTCGTCTCGCCCAATTTCAGGGTGGCGACATACTCCTTAGTCTGATACTGGAACTCATCAATGCGGCGGGTCGCCTTTCCGGTGCAGACAATCATCACACCGGTAGCCAACGGATCCAGCGTTCCGGCGTGGCCCACCTTGATCTTCTTGACTTTCAGCTTCCGCGACAGCTTGTAGCGGAACTTGTTGACCAGATCGAACGAGGTCCATCGGAGCGGCTTGTTGAAATAGATCACTTCTCCAGCTAAAAAATCCATCTGTCTCCTTCCCGGTTTTTAATTCATACAAGAAACGGCCAGTGTCACTAAACCGGCAATGGCACAATAGATGGCGAAATAGATCAGTTTGCCCCGTTTCACCACGTTGATCATCCATTTGCAGGCGATGCAGCCGGATACGAAAGCCGCCACAAATCCCACGATCAGGGCACTGACAGGCATCTCCGTGCCGCCCAGTGATTCGCCCTTCATCAGCTTCAGCACATCCAACAGGGCCTCACCCAGAATAGGCGGGATCACCATCAGGAAGGAGAACTGCGCCAAGGTCGCCTTGTTGTTGCCCAACAGCAGGCCGGTCGCAATCGTGCTGCCCGAACGGGAGAGTCCCGGCAGGACGGCGCAGGCCTGGGCCAATCCGATGATAAACGCATCTTTCAGGGAAATCGACTCCTTCTGCCTCGGTTTGGCATAGTAGGAGAAGGCCAACAGGGCGGCTGTCACCAACAGCATACAGCCCACGATCAGCAGACCCGAACCGAAAATGGATTCAACGGTATCTTTGAAGAAGAGTCCGACAATCCCGACCGGGATCATGGACACGATAATGTTCAACACATAACGCACCTCGGCGTTCCATTGGAACTTGAACAATCCACGGAATATCCAGTCGATCTCCTTCCACAGAATCACCAAGGTACTCAAGACAGTAGCGACATGCACCACAATGGTAAAGGTCAGGTTATCCTCGCCGGCAATGCCGAACAAAGCCGACCCGATTGCCAGATGTCCGCTGCTGCTGACAGGCAAATACTCGGTCAGGCCTTGTACCAGTCCTAATAATAACGCTTCCAACCAACTCATTTCGATACCTCTTTATGGCTGTTACGCAAAATACCGACAATCATTGTGACGAAGCCCAACACCGTGACCATGGGGGCAACGACAATCCGACGTGCATTGAAAATCTCCGGATTAAAAGTCACGCCATCCTTCGATCCTCCTCCACTCATCAGCATGAAACCTACGACAATCAGCACGATCGCCACTGCAATCAGCAGGAAATTCTCTTTACCGAATGCAAAATCTCTTTTTGCCATCTTCTTACCTAATTAAATGTTGATTATATATAGTACAAATCATCCAATCGCATACGCAGGTACCGGTTCACCGCAAAATAGGTGGCCACAATGGACAACACGATACCCAACAACACGACGGATGCAAACACACACAACAAGATCCGTATATCCAGAATATCCATCAGGCCGGGCAGCTCGCCTTCCATGTAGGCCAACGCTCCGGTCAACATGAGGACCGCCAGCACGGAGGCGAGCAGTCCGCTCATCACATTATACCAAATGAAGGGACGGCGGATGAATCCGGCCGTGGCCCCTACCAGTTTCATGGTATGGATCAGGAACCGTTTGGAGTAGATCAGCAGACGGATCGTATTGCTGATCAGCACAAACGAGATGATCATCAGGATAGCGGCCAGTCCCAGCAGGATCATCCCCACCCGTTTCATGTTCGAATGGACCAGCTCCATCATGTCCCTCCTGTAGGTCAGGTCCTCGACAGAGGTGTAGCTCTTGATCTGTTTCTCGATCACCGTGAGGCTGTCCGGATCGGTATATTCCGAATGGAGCTTCACTTCGATGGAGGCTTTCAGCGGATTGAAGCCGAGGAATGTCTCCGGGTTCTCCCCCAGCTCTTCCTCCAATTCCTTGGCAGCCTGTTCCTTGGAAATATACTCAGTTGATTTGATAAACGGCATTTTTTCCAGATTCCGTTGCATCCGCTTGGCATCTGCCTCTTTCTGGTTATCCTTCAAGACAATGGAGAATGAGATGTTCTCTCGCACATAGACGGAAAGTTGGTTTCCCAGCAATCCCATCAACAGGATTAACCCCAACAAAAACAGCACCAAAGCGATGCTGACAATGGAAGTTAAACGGGAATTGAAAAAAGATATCTTACGGACCTTTTTGCTCTCAGACATAAAAACGCCAATTTTTCTGCAAAAGAACAAATAAAATATGACTTGGCATATTCTTTACGCTTATTTAACTACCCGTCCCATCGGTATATCTCCCGATACGGGTTCATTACACAAGTAAAGATGTTATCTTTGTTTCGAAAATGTACAGCCGTACATATTACCGCTGTACATTTTGGGGATATAGCAATTAAAGAATCATGCAATTTGTATAGCCATGAAGTTTTACAATCGGGAAAAGGAACTTGCACTATTGGAGAAAACGCGTCAGATAGCCTTCAGTACGCATTCACAAATGACGGTGCTGACAGGCCGTCGTCGTATAGGAAAGACCAAACTGATATTGAAAAGTTGCGAAGATAGCCCTACTGTATATCTTTTTGTCAGCAGAAGTAATGAATCCATGCTATGCAGCGAATTCGCCCAGCAAATCAACAGTGTCTTGCGTAGCGTCTTCATTCCGGAGTCTGTCGAATCGTTTGCAGATGTGTTCGAGATGCTCATGCGTGCCGGTAAAACTGAAAAATACAATTTGGTAATTGATGAATTTCAGGAGTTCTACTATATCAACCCTTCTATTTACAGCCGGATGCAGGATATTTGGGATAGATATAAAGATGACACCTTTGTCAATTTTGTGGCCAGCGGTTCTGTCTATACGTTGATGAATCAGATTTTCATGGATGCCCACGAGCCTCTGTATGGCAGATGCGACAGTCTGATCAAGTTACGTGCGTTTTCAACCGCTGTCCTCAAGGAAATCCTTTCGGATCATAAACCGGATTACACCCATGAGGATCTTTTGGCTCTTTACACCTTTACCGGTGGTGTTCCCAAATACATCGACCTTTTCATGCAAAAGGGATGTACGGATATGGATCGCATGGTGGATTATATCGTGCAATCCGATTCCCCGTTTCTGACAGAAGGGAGAGCGTTGTTGATCCAGGAGTTCGGGAAAAAATATGGCAATTATTTTGCTGTCCTTTCCGATATTGCCAACGGACGGAATACGTTGTCTGAAATTGAAAGGAATATGGGAGACACAAGCATATCCGGACATATCAGAAGGTTGGAAGAGGACTACGAACTGATCGTCAAAAAACGCCCGATCATGGCAAAGGAGGGCACACAAACCGTTCGTTTTGAAATATCGGATCTCTTCCTGCGCTTTTGGTTCCGGTATTTTATCAAATACCACAGACTGATTGAGATGGAAAACTATGAACAGCTGGGACAGTTGATCAAAAATGACTATCCGACCTATTCTGGATTGACACTCGAACACTATTTCCGCCAGCAGATGATGGAAAGCCGGCAATTCATGGACATAGGTTCTTGGTGGCAAGCCAAGAAGGGGAAAGAAGCCAATGAGATAGATATCGTCGGTATATTTGCAGAGGACAACAAAGCGTTGGTCGCTGAAGTCAAACGGCAACGAAAGAATTTTAAACCGGATGACTTTGCTGCCAAGGTGGAAACGCTGCGCAACAAAGTGCTTTTTAAATTTGACATACAAACAGCCTGTTTGACGCTGGAAGATATGTAGAAGTACGTCCAGGAAATGCCACGTCGTACGGGCTGGGAAACGTATCAGATAAGTGGCCTTTTTGTCGCTCCGGGCTGCTCTGTCGGGCCAGTTGGGGAGCTCTGCCGAACGGCGTGGGCAGTACTGTCGGGTGAGGGTGAACAGCTCTGTCCGGCGAGCTGGAGAGAGCTGGCGGCTGCGCTGGGGAGCTCTCCCCGCTGAGCCGGGCTATGCAGGCGGACCGACCAGGGTTCCCTGCCCGGTGCGTTGGATAGGGAGCCCAGACCGCTGGGCAGACTATCTGGCTCAGGCCGGCAGGTCTCCCCGGAGCGGTGGACTGCTCTGTCCGTCGTAGGAACTTTGGAATATTGTCTTTGGAGGCAGGAATAGTATTGAATCTCTGTGTTTATAGTTGGATGGCTTCTGATTGGATATTTTGATAGAAAGGTGTAATGCAATGGCGAGTATGCCAATCTTTTAAACCATAGGCAAAAAGTTGGATGGCTTGTCCAGTATAGACCATGAGATCGCAGATGTGATCCATAAAATGGGCCTCCTCTTTGGTGGTGAGGTGATCTTTCTGTGAAAGGACGAGCACATCCCAATCGGAATCTTCCCGAGCTGTACCATTTGCCCGTGATCCGTAGAGCCATACTTGTGCAGTAGGCTCCACTTCAAGAACATTCTGCTTGATTAAACGCAGCATTTGTTGATGATCTATTTGCATGGCTTTCAATTTTTGCTATGCAAAGCTACGTTTTTTTAGGGGAAAAATGGATGCTTTTTTGGAATTAATCACCGCATGTGCTACAAAGGATCGCTGTCCGTTTCAGTCAATACTACTGATATTCCAAAGGAGATATACTTCATCGGCCAAGTA
>JBJECC010000264.1:0-4616 GCA_051870655.1 Parabacteroides sp.
AAGAGGCCACATCGTAATAGATCGGTCCTTTGCGTCCTCCTTGGAAATCGATCAGCCAAGGTTCGCCATCACGGACCATCACATTGCGCGACTGGAAATCGCGGTACATGAAAGTGGCTGAAGCATTACGTAACAACACATCCGCCATCTTCTGGTAATCATCTTCCAGTCGATCCTCTTGGAAATCCAATCCGGTAGCCTTGAGAAAACAGTATTTGAAATAATTCAGATCCCACAGGATAGAACGGCGATTGAACTCCGGTTGTGGGTGACAGTGGGTGAAGTCGAAGCCATCAGCTCCACGGAACTGCACATCGGGCAACAGGGTAATGGTGCGTTTCAGTAACCGTCGTTCTCCTTCGTCGAATACACTGCTTTTACGTCCCTTCTCGATGGCGTCAAACAGCAATGTGTCTCCCAAATCCTCTTGTAAATAATAGGTATAGTCGGATGAATGATAATAGACGGTCGGCACCGGCAATCCTCGGTCCAGGAAATGACTGGCCATGTAGAGGAAGGCCTGATTTTCCTCTACAGAAGTCCCGCATACACCGATCAAAGTAGGGTTTCCACTCAATCGGAAATAGCGTCGGTTGGAACCGGAAGAGGGAAGCTCCGTAATGGAGTCTGCACATTGTCCGGTATATTCTTTATATAATTGTAATAACTGATCTTCTACCATAATGATACACGTTTGTTTGTCGGTTCATTTCATCACCACACCCAGACTTCGTTTTCCGTCCATCTTGATCAGAATCGGGTGGTCCAGATGGACGTGACGGATGTGTTCGGTCTCCTCTTCGGCAGGCAGCGAATCGAGATAGGCTTCGTCAAACCAACCATCTCCCTTGAATGGATTGATGGTGAAATAGCCTACTCCAAACGAAGTCAGATTCTGGAAAAAGTGTGTTCCCTGACTGGGATCGACCCGATATTTCTCCAAACCACATTCTACAATGACACGTGCCTGACTGATATGCGGCCACTTCACGGGAATACCTAACCAAGGATCACTGCTACCCCAACGACCGGGACCGACCAATACATATCCACGACCTTGATCGGTCATCTGCCGGTTCTTCTTCTCAATCTCCCGGGCGATCTGCGGATTGTCTGATGAATTGAATGCTCCGCTCTTCACATACACCACATCTTGTACATCGTTGATGATGCCATGTCCCAGGACACTTTGGGATGAGAGGAGCGTCTCTTCCTGCTTGATCAGGGTCAGATCTTCATCCATCACCTCTTTGCTGTCCACAATGGGGCGGATCTGTAACAAATAGAAGGTAGCCTTTTGCGGGTCTGTCTCATCCAAATTCATGGCAAACTCGATCTCGATGGGACGTCCCATCTCCTTTTGTCCGATTTGCAGGAGACGGTCGAGTGTCTCAGCCAAGGGGAAGACATCATGTTGCAGGATGTTGACAAATGAGATGATCTTCCGTCCACCCGGATAAAAACCGTCGCGGATAATCTGGTCGTACGGATCGTATGTAGAAACGATGTAGCGGAGCGAACCGTCAGCCTCTGCCTCTTTGACCGACAGCTTTTTCAAGTTGAAAGCATCATCTACCGAGAAGTGATCTGCCATGTCGAGGTGGTGTAGGTCGAGTGCATAGAAACGGGTCTGCGTCTCTCTTAAGGCAAATTCCAGCGTGCTCATCTGTAAGATATTGTGCGGATGCCGAGGGGAAAAGCGCAACGTCTGTCCACCATCGACTATGTATTTTCCCAGTCCTAAGGCCACATTGGCAATACCGTCTTCTGCTTTCTCGTCGCCGATCGGATAGAAGTTGAGTGAGCGAGCCACACCGGAGAGCATCGGATAGAAATGGTCTCCATAACGGGTGCCGACCGTCTCCTGAAGCACAACTGCCATCTTCTCCTGGTCAATCAGGTTGGAAGTGGCTGTCATATAGGCCTTGCTGTCTTTGTAAAATACGGAGGCATAAACCGCCTTGATAGCATCACTGACGGTACGGAGCATCTCATATTTGTCTTGGATCTTCGGAACCATATAGGTAGAGTAGATTCCCGCGAACGGTTGGTAATGAGAGTCTTCCAACAGACTCGATGAACGGACTGCAATGGGACAGCGTACCACATCGAAGAAAGCCATCAAGTCTTCAATCAGGCGGGAGGGCAGACTGGCTCGCAAGAAATATTTCAGGATCGTTTCATCCTCCACATCGCTCAAAGCGAGCGGATAGAGACTGTTTGTTTCCATGAATTCATCGAAAATGTCGGTACAGATGACAACCGTACGCGGAATGGTGACATTCAGATTGGTATATTCCAATCTCGGATAACGTTTCACCATTGAACCGATGAAGGCAAGACCACGTCCTTTACCTCCTAATGATCCGTCACCGATGCGGGCGAAGTTGCTGTATTCGTCGAATCGCTCCTTCTGATAGACCGCTACGACACCGGAATTCTTCATCCGGCGATATTGCACGATCAGATCAAAGATCAGCTTACGTGCCTCGTTCATGTCTTTATAGTCACTGACGTCCACCTTGCGCAGCACTTCGGCTGGCGGGAACATGGCACGTGAATAGAAGAAACGGGAGAAATGGTTACGACTCAAATGATAGACCAGCGAGTCGTCTGGAATCTGGAAGATCTTCTTTTGCAGGTCTTTCAGATCCTTGATACGCATAATCTCTTGTTTGGTCTGTGGATTGATGATGACGAAGTCTCCAAACCCGAAACGTTCCATGATGTTACGGCGCAGATCTTGCGGATAGCTCTTGGAGTTTTTGTCGATGAAAGAGGCATTCAGTTCGCGAGCATATACTTCGTTCGATGATTCGGATGATTCCAATACGAATGGAATGATTTTTCCGGTCTTACGTACATATTGGCCGAATTTGTAGCCGGCATAGGGGTCTTTGATCCCGTTGTGCATGAAACTCATGTCGGAAATGATGCCCAGCATGTTGTCCTCATACTGGTCAAAGATGCGGACCGCCTCCTCATACGTACGGGCCAGCTTGATTTTGGGACGGCCACGCATACGCAGGGTCTGCTGATGGGCATTCAAGGCCTCTTTGGCAAACATCTGGCTCTGTTCCAGAACGACCTTGTAAAGATAGGGGAGGGCAGACGAGTAGAAACGGATCGAGTCCTCCACCAACAGGATAATCTGTACCCCCACACTGGCCGTATCGTCGGGTGCGTTCATCTTGTCTTCCAACAGCTTGATAATGGCAAGTAAGAGTTCGGCATTGCCCAACCAGCTGAATACGTAGTCAATGGCACTCAAGTCTTCATGAGCAATGCGTTTGGAAACTTCCTTCGAGAAAGGGGTCAACACCACGATAGGGATGGCCGGATAATGGGCCTTGATCTCAGTAGCCGCTGCAAAAATATCCCGATTATCCATGTTCGGCATAACGATAATCAGCTCAAAGTTACGGTCTTTTAGTTCAGCTAAAGCCTCCTCTTCGGTAGTCACCTGCGTAAATCGGGGAGGATAGCGAAGGCTCAACGCAGTGTATTCGTTGAAAATCTGTTCGTCCACACGACCATCGTCTTCCAGCATGAAGGCGTCATATTTAGTTGCAACCAGCAGTACATTATATATACGTTTGTTCATCAGGTTGGCGAAAGAGGTATCTCTGAACACCAAGTTCTTAAAGTCCGGAATTCCGCTCATATTCGATTTTTAGAATTAACGGGTCAAATGTAGCGAAAATTCAGTCAAAAGTGTCTTTTCGGAGGGTGGAAAAATCATTCCTTGTTGAAAACAGATTTTTATTTGTCAAAAAGGAAGTAAAACTTTTGGTCAATCCGGGAGAATGGCTACATTTGCAAGCAAATTGTTATCCGACAAACAAGATTTTTATGCTATGAAGACAGAAGTCATTTTATCTGCATTGGAAGCAAAGCACCCTGGAGAAAAGGAGTACTTGCAAGCCGTTAAAGAGGTGCTCCTCTCTATCGAGGACGTTTATAATCAGCACCCCGAGTTTGAAAAAGCTAAGATCATCGAACGCCTGGTCGAGCCGGAAAGAATTTTCACATTCCGTGTACCTTGGGTAGATGACAAGGGCGAGATTCAGGTGAACTTGGGTTATCGCGTTCAGTTCAATAACGCCATTGGCCCGTATAAAGGTGGTATCCGTTTCCATCCCTCCGTCAATCTCTCTATTTTGAAATTCTTGGGATTTGAACAGACATTCAAGAATGCGTTGACTACACTCCCGATGGGTGGTGGTAAAGGTGGTTCAGACTTCGCTCCGCGTGGTAAGAGTGATGCGGAAGTGATGCGTTTCTGCCAGGCCTTCATTTTGGAGTTGTGGCGTAACTTAGGACCGGATCGTGACGTTCCTGCCGGTGATATCGGTGTTGGCGGTCGTGAAGTCGGTTATATGTATGGTATGTACAAGAAGTTGGCCCGCGAAAACACAGGTACTTTCACAGGTAAGGGTATGGAGTTCGGTGGTTCTATCCTTCGTCCGGAAGCAACGGGTTTCGGTGCACTTTATTTTGTTCATCAGATGCTTGACACACACGGAATCGACATCAAGGGTAAGACTGTGGCTATCTCCGGTTTCGGAAACGTAGCATGGGGAGCTGCAACGAAGGCTACTCAGCTGGGGGCTAAG
>JBJECC010000265.1:0-4603 GCA_051870655.1 Parabacteroides sp.
AGCGGTACCGATGGCAGGCACTGTCGAGAGCAGTCCTTCCGGATCATGGATGACTTTATGCAGCCGGCCCGGCAACAACAGCCGATCGACATATCCCACCAAACAGCCCTCCATCGAGAAGAGGTCCGCCCCTCCTCCATCCGGAGCCGGGACAAAGGCCAGCAGCAACCAGTAGCCCACTAACAGCACAGCCACAGTAGCCACGCGCGCACGGACACCGCAGCGGACAAAGAGCAGTGCGGCGAACATCCAGGCCAGACCGATACGGCCCAACACGCTGGCATAGCGCTGATGTGCAAAATCGAAATCCAACAAGCCGTTATAGATGCAGCCTAACAGCACTAACGTGATACCCCGCCGGATGATCTTCTGATAAATGGCCGCTTCGGACTTTCCCTGCAACCGCTGTTTCTCCAACGAGAAGGGGAACGAAATGCCCGCAATGAACAAAAAGAGCGGGAAAATCGTGTCGTGATGCTGCAATCCATTCCACTCCACATGCTCCATCTGCTCGGCGATGGCCTCGAAGAACGAGCAGGGAAACAGGGTAGCCAACGCCACAAAGAAGGCGGCTCCGCCCATAATGAACAGCATGTCGAATCCTCGCAGGGCATCCAACGACTGCAAACGGCGTGTAGCCGGTTTCTCTACATGGTTGATCTGTTTTTTCATGATGTAAATCCTCCTATCTTTTCATTAACGTTGCGGCAAATCCACGGATGTCTCCTGCTGTCCCAACAGATAGCGGGAGAAATAATCCACCAGTCGCCAATAGAAATACTCGTCCATATCACCGAAGTGATGACGCTGCTGCGGCAACATCAGCATATCAAACCGTTTGTTGGCCCGGATCAAGGCATCCACCACACGGGTGGTGTTGCCCGGGTGTACGTTGTTGTCAATGTCTCCGTGCACCAGCAGCAGATGGCCCTTCAACCGTTTCGCCAGTTCCGGATTGGACTTGATGCTATATACAAAGGTGGTATCACCCTCTTCCGTCACCTTCTCTCGCACACCGTGATGCGTCTCGCTCCACCAACGGTTATAGATGTTGTTGTCATGATTGCCGGCACAGGAGACGGCCACTTTGAAGAAATCGGGATATTGCAGAATGGCCGCCGTGGACATAAAGCCACCGCCCGAATGGCCGTGAATGCCGACCCGATGGATGTCGATGAAGGGATGACGCGCTGCCAGCTGCTCAATGGCGGCCTTCTGGTCTGCCAGACCATAATCGCGCAAATTGCCGTAGCCATAGTTGTGATACCATTTGGAACGGCTCGGATGGCCACCCCGGTTACCGACGGAGATGACAATGAAACCGGCCTGTGCCAGACGGTCGGTGCGGACACTCATTTTCCGGAAGGGATAGACCGTGGCCTCCACCTGCGGGCCCGGATAGACATAATCGACAATCGGATAGACCTTGGTCGAATCGAAGTCGAAAGGCTTGTACATGACGCCATACAGGTCTGTCACGCCGTCTGCCGCCTTCACACAGAAGGGTTCGGGAAACTGATAGCCGGCTGCAAACAGTTGGGAGAAATCGCTCTGCTCCAAGGTCATGATCTTGCGTCCCGTGTTGTCCAACAAATCTGTCGCCGGCACGGTGTTGACGCGCGAATAGTTGTTGACCACAAACTGGCACTGATCGTCCACGCGCACTTCGTGGAAGTAGTCGCCGGCTGTGACCAGTTGCAGCCCGCTACCGTCCAGGTTCACCCGATAGAGATGTTCATAATAGGGATTCTCCTGTTTCTCGCGGCCATTCGCCAGGAAATAGACCACACGACGGGCTTCGTCCACCTTGACGATGCCGTCCACGTGCCACGGGCCGGAGGTGATGCGGTTCTTCAGATTTCCCTGATCGTCATAGAGGTAAAGATGGGCCCAGCCATCCCGCTCGCTCCAATGAACCAGCTCCTTGCCCCCTTTCAAGGCCGCCAACGGACGCAGTTCGATGTAGGTGTTGAGACGCTCCTGGATGATCGGTCGGATGGAGTCTTCCCCCAACGTATAGGAACAGACATCAATCCGGTGCAGGTCACGGCTGGAACGGGTCACGAAGAAACGGTCGTTGTCACCCAACCAGACGGAGGCCACATCCTGCTGTCCCCGCTGGCGCTCCTCACGCGGCTTGCGTGCCAAATGGAGTGATTGGTCCTTGAAGGCCGCCGTACGGATCTCCTTGCAGCTGTTGTCGGACAGATCAAACAGGAACAGATGATCTACCGGTGCCTCTTTCTCACCCGGCATCTGATATTTGTAGGTCTCCAGTGTCGGACGGGGTGACGCCATTGCATTGATGACCCACAGCTCTTTGACGGCCCGCTCATCGGTCCGTACCGTCACGAAACGGCGCGAATCAGGCGACCAGGCCAGATAACCCGGATGACGCCGTTTCCCGTTGCAGAGCGTATCCGTATTCAGCAGGCTGTAGGGCTCGCCGAAGCCATAGGCGGGCACACCGTCATGCGTCAGCTGTACCTCCACAATCGTACTGTCCTGCTCGTTTTTCTTCGCCTTCAGATAATCGGCGTATGACATCCGATAGAGGTTCAGATCCTTGGCAAACACCACGATCTGCTTGTCGGGCGACACAGAGGCCCACTCCATCGTCCTGTCCAGCTCGTCCTTTTCCACCTTCAGCAACTGCTGATTCTGATGGTTATAGGTGAAATAGAGGGAATCCTTCTTCTCCCCCTGCTTGGACTCTACCCAGAAGGAGAAGGTCTTGCCATCCTCCTGGGCCTTCAGGTCGCGGATCGGCAGGTGACGGGCCGAATAGGGATCCTTGACCATTTCGGTCAGACGGGCCGCCATCCAGTCGCGGTCAAACAGCGGCTTTTTCGTGCGGGCCACCGGATCAACTACATACCAGGCATCCCCGTCGCTGGTCTTGTACTGATACCAAAAGGCATTGCCCTGTTGAAACCAATGTGGATCGACAGTTGTAGAAAACAACATCTTGTCCACCTTCTCTTTCGTGAAGCGCTGTGCCAGCGTGTAGCCCGGCAACTCGCTGCCCTCCACGACAAACTCCTGTGCGGTGATCCCCTGACAGAGACCCACCAGCAAAGCCATTCCCAGAATTTGTTTTTTCATGTTGTAAATACTTTAATGTAGAATCAGAATTTATGAAAACGATAGATTCTCCCGTTGTCCGACAGGATCAGCTCCCGGCCCGACAGCTTGTCGATGTGGAACGAACGCTGGCGGGAGGACCAGTCGGTGTAGGGCAAGAACAGCTCGACCGGTTTTGGGTCGGAGATCAGTTCCAGCGCCAGTTCGCTCTCGCCTGAAAGCGTGTTATAGCCATAGCAGTACTGCATCGAGTCTGTGGCAGGCCTATAGACCTGCAACTGGAAGAGAGAGGTCTGGAAATTGTACCACACCGTGTCCACCTGCTGCACACCGGAGGCCGTCACCACCTCACGCAACTGCCATTTCCCCATCAATTGCTCTTCCGTCTCCTGGCTGCACCCGACACTCAACAGCAGGCACAGCCCTATCAGATAACTTATGTGTTTCATACGATACTCTTTGATTCTGAAAGTGACAAAAGTACGACAAAACGCTAAAATAAACGAAGAATCCTACATAAATCGCCTGCCTTCGGGGACTATTTCAGACGTTATCGGACATTTCCAGCCATTTTCCGGACAGAATGTCGTATATTTGCCACCGTGAAAACAGAATGAATGAACAAGTAATCGGAATATGGAAAACAACGTCACAAAATGGAAAGTACTCGACCGTGAGTATCTCATCAAAAGGCCCTGGCTCACAGCCAGACGGGATAAGGTAGAGCTGCCCGACGGACGGATCATCGAAGAGTATTACGTGCTGGAATATCCGGACTGGGTCAACGTGATCGCCATCACCCAAACAGGTGAATTTGTCATGGAAACCCAATATCGCCACGGCCTTGAGGTGCAGAGCATTGAATTGCCTTGCGGCGTGATGGAGAAGGGAGAGACACCGTTGGAGGCGGCACAGCGAGAATTGCTGGAGGAAACGGGATATGCAGGCGGTGAATGGAGTAAACTGATGACCCTTTCCCCAAATCCCTCCTCCATGAGTAACTGGACACACTGTTTCTTAGCCATTGGCGTGGAGAAGGTGGCCGCCCAATCGTTGGATGCGACCGAAGAGCTGACCGTCCATCTGATGAGCAAGGAGGAGGTCAAGTCCCTTTTGATGAACGACCAGATCTATCAGTCGCTGATGGCTGCTCCGCTCTACAAGTATTTTACGCTTTATCCGTAATTGATTTCACGTAACGCAATCGAGATAGTTTTTGACTTCAATCACTGTCAGTCCTAAAATAGAAGCAATGGTAGCTATATCCATTCCTTTGCCCAGCATTCCTTCAATGGCATTAGAGAGAAGTTTGTCTTTCTCATTGAGAGCCTTTTCTTTCTCATTGATCACTTTATCTTTCTCAATGAGGGCCTTACCCTGCTCATCGATGGTCCTGCCTTGCTCATCGATGGTCTTTTCCTGCTCATCGATGGTCTTATCGCGTGCCATAATGGCGGTGTCCCTGTCCTCTATGGCCTTGTAGAACTCATCTTCCACGTTCATCTCCTGCCGTACCTCG
>JBJECC010000266.1:0-22945 GCA_051870655.1 Parabacteroides sp.
AGTGTTCTGACGGATGCCACATACGGTTGCATCAGCGACTTCAAAGAGATTGATGCCGTAGGCCACCGTGTCGTTCATGGCGGTGAGAAGTTCGCTTCGAGCGTATTGCTGACCAAAGAGGTATTGGACAAAGTGGTAGAATGTTCTGCTTTGGCTCCGTTGCACAATCCCGCCAACCTGAAAGGTATCTATGCTATGGAAGCCTTGATTCCGGGGATTCCGCAGGTAGGTGTGTTCGACACTGCATTCCATCAGACCATGCCGGCCAAGGCCTACATGTATGGTCTGCCGTATGAACTGTATCAGAAATATGGCGTACGCCGTTACGGTTTCCACGGAACCAGCCACCGTTATGTTTCCAAACGGGCATGCGAGATCCTGGGTGTTCCGTATGAAAGCCAGAAGATCATCACCGCTCACGTCGGTAACGGCGGTTCCATTGCTGCCGTCCTGAACGGCAAGTGTGTGGATACCTCCATGGGCTTGACTCCGACAGAGGGTCTGTTGATGGGTACCCGTTGTGGAGATGTCGATCCGGGAGCTATTCCCTTCATCATGGAAAAGGAGGGCTTGGATGCAGCCGGTCTGTCGAATCTGTTCAACAAACAGAGCGGTGTAGCCGGTCTGGTAGGCGGTTCTTCTGACATGCGTGACCTGGAGGCAGCTGTAGCCAAAGGTGATGAACGTGCCAGCATGACATTGGATGTCTATAACTATCGCATCAAGAAATATATCGGTGCCTATGCAGCAGCCATGGGCGGTTGCGACATCCTGGTGTGGACCGGTGGTGTCGGTGAGAACCAGTGGGAAACACGTCGTGTCGTTTGCCAGGATATGGAATACATGGGCATGAAGATCGACGTGGAGAAGAACCACGGTATGCGCGGTGAGGAGATGGTGATCAGCACACCCGACAGTAAAGTGACCATTATGGTGGTTCCGACAGATGAGGAGTATATGATTGCTTCTGATACGTTGGATATTTTAAATAAATAATCATTCATTTCTATTCTAATCCTCACAGCTTACATACACGGGATTAGTGTGGGCCGTCCCGACACCGGTTGGGGCGGCTTTCTTATTGAGAGGAGACTGACCGATGAAACTGACCTATATTTATCACAGTGGATTCGCCATCGAGGCGGAAGGTTTTTCCCTGCTGTTTGACTATTTCCGCGATACAAACCGGAAAGTGGCGGGCGGCTATGTGACCGAACAGCTGCTCCGGCGTGAAGGGCCGTTGTATGTCTTCGCATCCCATTTCCATCCGGACCATTTCAATCCGGAGGTGTTGTGTTGGAAAGCGCAGAAGAGAGACATCCGGTATCTTTTCTCCAAAGATATCCTGAAACGGAAACGCGCCAAGGAGCTGGATGCCACCTGGCTGAAAAAGGGAGACACCTACAGTGACGAACATCTGACGGTCAAGGCATTCGGATCCACTGATGTGGGAATCTCGTTCCGTGTGGAAGTGGAGGGCAAGACCCTGTTCCATGCCGGAGACCTCAACAACTGGCATTGGAAGGATGAATCCACCCCGGAAGAGGTGAAGGAGGCAGAAGGAATGTTTCTGCACGAATTATCCCTGTTGGCAGGTGAAACGCCTCACATTGACCTGGCCATGTTCCCGGTCGATCCGCGGATTGGCAGTGACTTCATGCGGGGAGCTGAACAGTTCGTGACGCGGCTTCATCCCGATTGGCTGGTACCCATGCACTTTTGGGACCATCCGGAAGAGGTCCGCCCGTTCCAAACATTTGCGGAAGCCCATCAATGTCGTTATCTCCTGTTGGAACAACCGGGAGAAAGTGTTACATTTGACAAATCATTGAAACAACAGATATGAAAGTAATAGGACGTTTTGATCATTTCAACATCAATGTGTTGAATCTGGAGCGCAGCATTGCGTTCTACCAAGAGGCATTGGGGCTTCATGAGCACCATCGCAAAGAGGCAGCTGACGGTTCATTCATTCTGGTCTATCTGACCGACGAACAGGACCATTTCCTGTTGGAACTGACCTGGCTACGTGACCGGCAGGAGCCGTATGAACTGGGCGACAACGAGAGCCATCTCTGTTTCCGGGTAGGCGGAGACTACGAGGAGGCACGACGCTATCACAAGGAAATGGGGTGTGTCTGCTATGAGAATGTAGCGATGGGACTCTACTTCATCCACGATCCGGACGATTATTGGATTGAAATTTTGCCCCTTTCCTACTAAGAGAAAGAAAAATCACAAATTTTCAGGGGAAAAGTATGGCGATTTGTCATAATCCTGTTATATTTGCTTCGACTAACATAAATGTCATTATTAATCCTAAATATAAAATCATGGAGAAACCTTATGTAGTAGGTATTGATATAGGTGGTACCAATACGGTTTTCGGAGTAGTAGATGCAAGAGGTACAGTCTTGTATAGTAGTTCAATCAAGACAGGTAAATATGCCGAGATTGACGAGTATGTAGCAGCTTTGGGTCAGGGCTTGACACAGATCATTGATCAGGTCGGCGGTCCGGAGAAAATCAAAGGTATCGGTGTAGGTGCGCCCAACGGTAACTATTTCAACGGTTGCATTGAGTTCGCTCCAAACCTGCCGTGGAAAGGTAAGATTCCTTTGGCACAGCTGATCAGCGAGAAGGTAGGCGGTATTCCTGTTGCGTTGACAAATGATGCCAATGCAGCTGCTATCGGTGAAATGACCTATGGTGCCGCTCGCGGTATGAAGGACTTCATTGTCATCACACTGGGTACAGGTGTAGGTAGCGGTATCGTGATCAACGGTCAGTTGGTATATGGCCACGACGGTTTTGCCGGTGAGCTGGGTCACGTAATCGTTCGTCGCAACGGTCGTCAGTGCGGTTGCGGTCGCCAAGGATGTTTGGAGGCTTACACATCTGCTACAGGTGTAGCCCGTACGGCACGTGAGTTCATGGAAATCCGCAAAGAGGACAGTGTATTGCGCGAAATCGATCCCGCAGACATCACTTCTAAAGATGTATATGACGCAGCGATGAAGAATGACAAGCTGGCGTTGGAAATCTTCGAAATGACAGGTAACATGTTGGGTGAAGCATTCGCCAACTTCGTGACATTCTCCAGCCCGGAGGCTATCATTCTGTTCGGTGGTCTGACAAAGGCCGGCGATCTGATCATGGACCCGGTAAAACGTTCTATGGACGCCAATATGCTGAAGGTGTACGAAGGCAAGACGAAATTGTTGGTTTCTCAGCTGAAAGAGAGCGATGCCGCTGTCTTGGGTGCAAGTGCACTGGGTTGGGAAGTAAAGCAGCAGGATCCGAATTTGGTGTTCTAAGTCGTTTCGGCCCGTACCAAAAAGAAAAGGAGTCTTCCATTCGGAAGACTCCTTTTCTTTTTAAGACTATGCGAGTCAATCAAGGAAGTGCCTGTCAATCGTGACGGAAATCCTTCAGGACCCTCTGCAACTCCTGACGGGCAAAGAAGATACGGCTTTTCACCGTTCCCAAAGGAATGTGGAGACGTTCTGCGATCTCATTATATTTATATCCACTGACATAAAGCGAGAATGGTACCCGCAACTCCTTGTTGAGACGGCCGATGGCCGAGGTGATCTCCTGCAAATGGCAGGCACTCTCCGGAGAATTGCTGCGCGACTCATTCACGATGTTCAGATTGTACAGATCGACCGACTGATCAACGATCGTCTGTGAACGAACCAGTTTGTGATAGTTGTTGATAAAAATGTTACGCATCACTGTCAACACCCATCCTTTGAAATTTACATTGTCTACAAACTTGTCTTGGTTATCCAGAATTTTCAGCGTTGTATCTTGCGTCAGATCCTGGGCATCATCCCGGTTTGCAGTGAGCAGCAAGGCAAAATTCATCATGTTTTCTTGCATGCTCAATAATTTTTTCTGAAATTGCAACGCGTTCATAATTGTACATTTTAATATTAAACACTAATCAGGTATTTCTATACGAACACTTGTGATGATCTGGACAAATGTAACAATTAATTTGAACGGCCCGAATAATTTGAGTGTTATTAATGT
Organism: Parabacteroides sp.; assembly: GCA_051870655.1. Lineage (GTDB taxonomy): Bacteria > Bacteroidota > Bacteroidia > Bacteroidales > Tannerellaceae > Parabacteroides. The sequence goes on from JBJECC010000266.1 coordinate 4,039, forward strand.
TAAAGTCATGAATAAGATACGTGTCCTATGCGGAATGGTCCTTTTCCTGCTCGCCTGGAACGGACTCCAGGCCGAGGAGAACAGGCGGCAAACAGTTTATACGATTCCGATCAAAGAGGAGATTACCCATACCACCCGCCTCTATTTGGCTCATGGGCTGGAAGAGGCGAACGAGCTGGGAGCCGCCGCAGTCCTGATCGACCTGAACACCTACGGCGGACTGGTGGAGGCGGCCGATTCCATGCGTACGCAGATTTTATACAGTCCGATTCCGGTCTATGTCTTTATCAACAACAATGCCGCCTCGGCCGGAGCACTCATCTCCATTGCCTGTCAGAAAATCTATATGCGTAAGGGGGCTAATATCGGTGCTGCCACAGTCGTCAACCAGAGCGGTTCGGCCATGCCGGACAAATATCAGTCCTATATGCGCTCCATGATGCGGGCTACGGCAGAGGCACATGGACGGGACACCCTGGTCCAACAGGGCGACACCGTGTTGAAATGGCGCCGGGATCCGTTGATTGCCGAAGCGATGGTGGACGAGCGTGTCATCGTGCCCCACCTGGTCGATTCCGGAAAAGTCTTGACCTTTACCGCCGAAGAGGCCATCCAATGGGGCTATTGCGACGGACTGGCCGAGACCACGGACGAGATCATTACCCGTTATCTGGGTTTCTCTTCGTATGAACTCAAAGGTTATACACCCTCCGGGGTTGACCGGATAAAGGGATTCCTGCTCAGCCCGGCTTTGCAGGCCATCCTGATCATGATCATCATCGGCGGCATCTACTTCGAGTTGCAGACTCCCGGCATCGGATTCCCCTCCTTGGCCTCACTCGTGGCAGCCATCCTCTATTTCGCCCCGTTGTATATAGACGGATTGGCACAAAACTGGGAAATCCTGCTCTTTTTGTCCGGTCTGGTTCTGTTGGCGTTGGAGATTTTCGTGTTTCCCGGTTTCGGTGTAGCCGGTATTGCCGGAATAGCCTGTCTGTTTGCCGGATTGACTATCGGCCTGGTGGACAACAGCGATTTTGACTTTGGACATGTGCCGGGTGCAGCCATCGGACGTGCAGCCACCACCGTATTGGCCGGCTTGGTGATGGGGTTTGTCCTGGTGTTATGGTTGTCGCATAAAATCGGCAGTCGCGGCCTATTCCGGAAAGTGGCCTTGGAAGCGGATCTGGAGCAGGCTGTCTCCACCCCGGACTATCAAGCCTTGGTAGGACAATGTGGCACAGCCCTTACCGTGTTGCGCCCCTCCGGGAAAGTGCAGATTGGTGGAAAGAGTTATGATGCTGTGTCGGAGTCAGGCTTTGTGGAGGCTGGCAGTGCCGTGCGCGTAGAACGCTACGAGAACGCCCAGCTCTACGTCGTTCCTCAAGAAAATTTAGTATAGACGATTCGTTTATCGACCACGACATAGCGCAACGTTTCCATGGCCAGCAGGTCACTGAGGATGTTGCGTGCCACGTAATGCGGCAGATGGGCCAGGCGGCAGAATTGCCGGTCACTGATCCACTCATGTGTCTGGAGATAATCAAACAGCAGTTCCACTGGCCGACTTACCTTCAGCAGGGTACCGTCTGTCTGGGATTGTTTTTTCCAGGAGAGAACCAGCACGTCGTTGGCCAGGATATTCTCATCCGCCACGCGGATGTAGGCTTTGAAGCGGCCCTCCTTGTCCGGTGCCAGATAAGGCTTCTCCGGACAGGGCTCTATATCGACCTCCAACACCGTCTTGCCGTCAAGGCTCCACCGTTTGGCCGTAAAGGGTACTTCTGGCCGTGTGTACATCTGCGAGGCTGCCTCGATCATATAATACTCCTCTTCACTCCGCACACCGGCCACCACTCCGTTGTCTTTCACCCCAATCAACAGACGTCCACCATCGGTGTTGGCAAAAGCACTCAGCGTCCGGGCAATTTTCTTGCTGTCACTCACCTCGAACTTGAAATCCTGCTGCTGATGCTCGCCCTCTTCAATCCATGCCAAAATAGGATGCTGTCTCTTCATTTCATATCATTTTGACCGGCAAAAATAAAAATAATCGCTAATTTTGCCAGCATAAATAGCAAAAACTATGTCAGAGATACCGACTCTCATTGCGGATTTGGCTGTCATTCTGATCGCAGCCGGATTAGTCACACTCTTATTCAAGCGCCTCAAGCAACCTGTTGTCTTGGGTTATATCGTAGCCGGTATTTTGGCCGGGCCTCACATCGAAGAGATCCCGACAGTCACAGACACGACCAGCATCCACATCTGGGCTGATATAGGTGTCATCTTCCTGCTTTTTGCCCTCGGTCTGGATTTCAGTTTCAAGAAGCTCGTCAAGGTGGGCGGTACGGCTGTCATCGGAGCCATTACCATTGTTATCGGCATGATGACCGCGGGCTATCTGACCGGTACGCTGTTGGGCTGGGGACACATGAACAGCCTTTTCCTGGGCGGAATGCTCTCCATGTCCTCCACCACCATCATTTTCAAGGCATTCGATGACATGGGCATTCGGAACCAACAGTTTGCCGGTGTGGTGTTCGGCATTTTGGTGGTAGAAGATCTGTTTGCCGTCCTGCTGATGGTGTTGCTTTCCACCCTGGCTGTCAGCCAGCATGTGGAGGGAATGGAGCTGTTGGACAGTGTCATCAAACTGGGTGTCTTCCTGCTGTTCTGTTTCGTGGTCGGCATCTATCTGATCCCCTCTTTCCTGAAAAAGACCCGCAGTTTTCTCAACGAAGAGACGATGTTGATTGTCAGCATCGGCCTTTGTTTAGGCATGGTCATGATTGCCACCAAAGCCGGTTTCTCTGCGGCCTTGGGTGCTTTCGTGATGGGGTCTATTCTGGCTGAAACAGTTGAGGCTGAACGGATCGAACATTTGGTAAAGCCGGTCAAGGATCTGTTCGGTGCTATCTTCTTCGTATCTGTCGGCATGTTGATTGATCCGCAGATGTTGTGGGAATATAAAATACCGATCCTGATCCTGACACTGGTCGTCATGCTGGGGCAGATCCTGTTTGCCAGTATGGGAGTCCTGCTCTCCGGCCAACCGTTGAAGATAGCCATCCAGTCCGGATTCTCGTTGGCACAGATCGGTGAGTTTGCCTTCATCATTGCCGGTGTCGGGCAGACCCTGCATGTGACCGACCCATTCCTGTATCCGATTGTGGTGGCCGTTTCTGTCGTGACCACCTTCTTTACACCCTACATGATCCGTCTGGCAGGACCGGCCAACCGGAAGATTGAACAGTTCATTCCTGCACGGTGGATCCAGTTCCTGGGCCGGTATGCGTCGGGTTCGAATACCATCCGGCAAAAGAGCGCTTGGCATAAACTGCTGAAAGCCTTGACCCGTATTGTCGGCACCTATACAGCCGTCACCATCGTGCTGATTTTCATTTGGCTGGAGTTTGTGACACCCTTCATCGCCCGATCCCTTTCCGGCTTGCAAGGCCGTATCCTGTCCGCCGTATTGTTGCTGTTGATTATCTCACCCATGCTGCGGGCCATCATCATGAAGAAAAATCATTCAGAGGAATTCCAACAATTGTGGAACGACAGCAAATACAATCGGGGCCCCTTGGTATCACTGATCGTGTTGCGTATCATTCTCTGTGTCATTTTGGTCTCCATCCCTGTATCACATCTGTTCAACATAGCCTCTGGATTTACGCTGGCCGTGGCCGGAGCCGTGATCGGTCTGACTATCTTCTCCAAAGAGATGAAGAAACAGTCCATCCTGATGGAACGGCGCTTCTTCAAGAATCTCTCTGCCCGCGAACTGGAGCAGGAGAAAAAGGCGCCTGTCAGCCATCAGTTTGCCAATCACATGTTGGAACGCGACCTTCACCTGGCCGATTTTGAGGTGAAACAGAATTCACCCAGTACGGGCAAGACGCTGAAAGAACTGAATTTCAGACAGAAGTGTAATGTGAATGTGGTGACCATCGTACGCGGAGAAAGGCGCATCAACATTCCGGGAGGAGAAGAGCGGCTCTTCCCCTTCGACAAGTTGGTGGTGACCGGTTCGGATGAAGATTTGGAACATTTCCGGCAATACATCGAAGAGCGTTATCGTGAATCCTCTGCCAGCCAGTCTCAGAAAAAGCGCCAAGAGGTCACGATGGAACAGATCCGTATCTCTGCCGAATCGCTTTTGCGGGGACGTAGCATTGCCCAGTCAGGTATTCGAGACCATTACAACTGTTTGGTGATCGGTATCGAACGGGGAGAGACCTCGTTGAAGAATCCGCCACCCACGACTCTCTTTGAGGAGGGCGATATCGTCTGGATTGTCGGGGAACGGAACAAACTGTTCCAGCTGAGTGAAGAGAACAAAGAGGTAACCATATAATATAAGGAATAGGAAACATGAAATTCATCGGAATCATTCCGGCTCGCTACGCTTCTACCCGTTTTCCGGGGAAGCCGTTGGCCGACATGGGAGGAAAGCCCATGATTCAACGCGTCTATGAACAGGTAAAAGATACATTGGATGCCGTGTGTGTGGCGACGGACGATGTACGCATCGAAGCGGCTGTCCGGGCTTTCGGCGGCCAGGTGGTCATGACTTCCGACCAGCATCGCAGCGGAACGGACCGTTGTTTCGAAGCCTATGGCAAAGTGGGGGCAGGCTATGATGTGGTGATCAATATCCAAGGCGACGAACCCTTTATCCAGCCTCAGCAGATCGAGACACTGAAACACTGTTTTGACGATCCCTCAGTCCGGATTGCTACGTTAGCCACCCCTTTCCCGGCTGACGGCGACTTCGAGAGCACTGTATTCAATCCCAATTCGCCCAAGGTGGCTATCAACAAGAATGGCGATGCGCTCTATTTCAGTCGCTCCATCATCCCCTATATCCGGGGAAAGAAATATACTGAGTGGTTGGCCAGCCATACCTTCTACAAGCACATCGGCCTCTATGGATACCGGCACGAGACATTAGCGGAGATCACCCGACTGCCCCAGTCCTCATTGGAACTGGCTGAGAGTCTGGAGCAGCTTCGTTGGTTGGAGAACGGCTATGCCATCCGGGTCGGCATCACGACTCAGGAGACCATCGGCATTGACACACCGGAAGATCTGAAAAAGGCCCTGTTACTCCTCCCACGCTGAGGCACGGCCGACGGCCTTATGCCAACCGGCCAATAGCGTACGGGCAGTCTCCTCTTCCATCTTCGGATGGAACACCTTTTCCAGGTTCCATTGCTCTTTCAGATCATCCACATCTTTCCAATAGCCGGATGCAAGGCCGGCTAAATAAGCAGCTCCCAAGGCCGTCGTCTCCAAAATACGTGGACGGACTACCGGACACCGGCAGATGTCGGCCTGGAACTGCATCAGGAAGTTGTTGGCAATGGCACCGCCATCCACACGGATCTCTTTCGGACGTGCATCCCGGTCATTCTCCATGGCCAACAACACATCATACACTTGGTAACAGATACCCTCTAAGGCGGCCCGGGTAATATGGGCGGTGGTTGTGCCACGTGTCAGTCCCAAGATGGCTCCTCGTGCATACTGGTCCCAATAGGGAGCCCCCAGTCCGGTCAGAGCCGGGACAAAATAGACTCCTCCATTATCGGGCACCGAGTTGGCCAACCATTCCGTGACAGCAGCATTCTCTACGACTCCCAATCCGTCGCGCAGCCATTGCACCACAGCTCCACCGACAAAGACACTGCCTTCCAACGCATAGGTTATCTGATCTCCCAGCTTCCAGGCAATGGTTGTCAGCAAATTGTTTTTTGACAGGATCGGTGTCTTTCCGGTATTGAGAATCATGAAACAACCGGTTCCATACGTGGTCTTGATCATCCCCTTATCCACACACAATTGTCCGAAAAGGGCTGCCTGCTGGTCACCTGCCATTCCGGAAACCAACAGCCGTTGTTGGAACAAAGGAGTGGTCGTCTCGCAATAGCACTCACTGCAGCTATGCACTTCCGGCATCAGCGAAGCGGGAATCTGGAAGAGATCCAGCAGTTCCTGATCCCATTGTAACGTATGGATATTGAACAGCATCGTACGTGATGCGTTGGTGACATCTGTCACATGCTGCGAGCCGCGTGTCAGTTTCCACATCAGCCAGCTATCCACCGTCCCGAAACAGAGTTCGCCCCGTTCTGCCCGTTCACGGATTCCCTTGACATGGTCAAGAATCCATTTGATTTTGGTAGCGGAGAAATAGGCATCAATCACCAGACCGGTCTTTTCGCGGATCCGTTCCGTCCAGCCCTGTTCTTTCAGCTCCTCGCAATAGTCTGCCGTACGGCGATCTTGCCAGACGATGGCATTGTACACCGGGAAGCCGGTCTCACGGTCCCATAAGATGGTAGTTTCACGCTGATTGGCAATGCCGATGCAAGCGATATGTTCATCGGTCACGTCCGCTTTCGCCATGGCCTCTTTGATGACTAACGACTGCGTGTACCAGATCTCATTCGGATCATGTTCCACCCATCCGGGCTGTGGAAAATACTGTTGAAAAGGACGTTGCGCCAAGGTGATGATCGCTCCTTGGTGATTGAAAAGAATGGCACGCGAACTGGTTGTTCCCTGATCAATGGTCAGTACATATTTATTCTTGAACTTCATGTCAATGTGTATTATGGTACGAACAATTTAATGGTCGGGCAAATATAGAGATTTTCCGGGCAAATAAACTTATTTTTCCTATGATTGCGCCCCGATTTTAGGGCTTTCTTTTGAGGTATGCCGTAGAACATTGTTTTCAAACAAGGACAAAGAATTGGTCATGTCGCTAACAATCCCTAATTTGCGCCCTCGTGAAACAAAGCACAACCAATTGTTATTGTTAATTCTTAAAAACACTAAATATCATGAAAGTATATCAAACAAACGAAATCAAGAACATTTCTATTTTGGGAAGTTCCGGCTCTGGGAAAACCACTCTCGCTGAAGCGATGCTTTACGAGGGTGGAGTTATAAAACGTCGTGGCTCTGTCTCCAACGGGAACACGGTTTGCGACTATTTCCCGGTTGAGAAAGAGTATGGTTACTCAGTGTTCTCGACCGTTTTCAGTGTTGAATGGCAAGATCGGAAACTGAACTTCATCGATTGTCCGGGATCGGATGACTTCATCGGTGGCGCTGTTTCTGCCTTGAACGTGACTGACACGGCACTTATGGTGCTGAATGCACAGTATGGCGTGGAAGTAGGAACCATCAACCAGTTCAGATATACGGAACAATTCCACAAACCGGTGATCTTCGTGGTGAACCAGTTGGATCAGGAAAAGGCAGATTATGAAGGTACGATTGCTCAGTTGCAGGATCGTTGGGGCAGCAAGATTGTGCCTATCCAGTATCCGATCTCCTGCGGTTCTTCTTTCAATGCCGTAGTCGATGTATTGAAGATGAAGATGTATCGTTGGAAACCCGAAGGGGGTGTTCCCGATGTATTGGAGATTCCGGCTGACCAGATGGACAAAGCCATGGAGTTGCACAAGGCATTGGTTGAGGCTGCTGCTGAACATGATGACATCCTGATGGAGAAGTTCTTCGAAGAGGGTACACTGAGTGAGGACGATATGCGTGCCGGTATCCGTGCCGGACTGGTGACTCGCGGTATGTTCCCCGTCTTCTGTGTATGCGCCGGCCGTGATATGTGTGTACGCCGTACATTGGAATTCTTGGGTAATGTGGTTCCCTGTACAGATAAGATGCCGCGTCTGATTACGACAGAGGGCATCGAAGTAACACCCGATGCAGAGGGTCCTACCAGCCTCTTCTTCTTCAAGACGACTGTTGAACCGCACATCGGACAGGTTTCCTATTTCAAGGTTATCTCTGGTAAGGTGAAGGAGGGTGACGATCTGATCAATGCAGACCGTGGTTCCAAAGAGCGTATCGCACAGCTCTTCTCAGTAGCCGGACAGACTCGTAACCAGGTATCGGAAATGGTTGCCGGTGATATAGGCGCTACTGTTAAACTGAAAGATGTACGTCGCGGTAATACACTGAACGGTAAGGGATGCGACTATCGTTTCGACTTCATCAAATATCCGGATCCGAAATATCGTCGTGCCATCAAGCCTGTAAACGAGGCGGATGCTGAAAAGATGATGGAGATTCTGACCCGTATGCGTGAAGAGGATCCGACATGGGTAATCGAACAGTCTAAGGAACTGAAACAGACAATCGTGTCCGGACAGGGTGAGTTCCACTTGCGTACATTAAAATGGCGTATCGAAAACAACGATAAATTACCGATCGAGTTCCTGGAACCGAAGATCCCGTATCGTGAGACAATCACGAAGTCAGCCCGTGCCGACTATCGTCACAAGAAACAATCCGGTGGTGCCGGCCAGTTCGGTGAAGTTCACCTGATTATCGAGCCCTATTACGAGGGTATGCCGGCTCCGGACAGCTATCGTTTCGGCGGTCAGGAGTACAAGATGAACGTACGCGACTCTCAGACGATTGATCTTGAATGGGGTGGTAAGCTGGTATTCGTGAACTGTATTGTCGGTGGTGCTATTGACGCCCGCTTCTTGCCGGCTATCCTGAAGGGTATCATGAGCCGTATGGAGCAGGGTCCGTTGACCGGCTCGTATGCACGTGACGTACGTATCTGTGTCTATGACGGTAAGATGCACCCGGTTGACAGTAATGAAGTCTCCTTCATGCTGGCAGGACGCAATGCCTTCAGTACCGCCTTCAAAGAGGCAGGTCCGAAGATTCTGGAACCGGTGTATGACGTAGAAGTAGCTGTTCCGGCTGATTATCTGGGTGATGTTATGAGTGACCTGCAGGGTCGTCGTGCACTCATCATGGGTATGAGCAGTGAAAAGGGATTCGAGAAGTTGCAGGCAAAGGTACCTCTGAAAGAGATGTCAAACTATTCTACGTCCTTGAGTTCTATCACAGGCGGCCGCGCTTCCTTCACCATGAAGTTTGCCAGCTACGAACTGGTGCCGGCAGATGTACAGGAGAAGCTGTTGAAGGCTTACGAAGAGACGCAGACAGACGATTAAGATTTTCCTATTCTAATAAAAAGAGGTGTCCCGCAAGGAGCACCTCTTTATTTTTTAGGCTTTCATGGCCTGTTCCAAATCGGCGATGATGTCGTCTGCATTTTCAATGCCTACAGACAAACGGATCAGGTCCGGTGCCACACCGGCAGCAATCAGCTGCTCGTCACTCAACTGACGGTGTGTATGACTGGCAGGATGGAGCACACAGGTACGTGCATCCGCCACGTGTGTCACAATGGCTACGAACTTCAAATGATCCATGAACTTGATTGCCACATCACGTCCACCCTTCAGACCGAACGCCAATACACCGCAAGAGCCATTGGGCAGATATTTTTTGGCCAGTTCATGATAGGGGTCATCTTCCAGATCCGGATAGTTCACCCAGGCCACCTGTTCGTTGTTCTTCAACCATTGTGCCACCTTCAACGCATTCTTGCAATGTTGTGGCATCCGCAAATGGAGTGTCTCCAATCCCAAATTGAGCAGGAAGGCATTCTGAGGCGCCTGAATGGAACCTAAATCACGCATCAATTGGCTGGTGGCTTTGGTGATGTAGGCCATCTTGCCAAATGACTCCGTATAGGTCAGGCCGTGGTAGGAAGCATCGGGCTGGCAGAGTCCCGGGAACTTGTCGGCATGAGCACTCCAGTCAAAATGACCGCTATCTACGATGCAACCACCGACAGTCGTCGCATGTCCATCCATATACTTGGTGGTGGAGTGGGTGACAATGTCCGCTCCCCACTCAAAAGGACGGCAGTTGATCGGAGTGGCAAAGGTGTTGTCCACAATCAAAGGCACTCCGTGTTGATGTGCGATACGGGCGAATTTTTCGATGTCCAGCACCTTGACGCCCGGATTGGTGATGGTCTCGCCAAAGAGCAGTTTGGTGTTGGGACGGAAAGCGGCACTGATCTCCTCTTCTGAAGCGCCCTCATCGATAAACGTGCAATCAATGCCCAATTTCTTTAAAGTCACGGAAAGCAGGTTGTAGGTACCGCCATAAATGCTGGTTGCACTGACAATGTGATCTCCCGCCTCACAGATATTGAAGAAGGCAAAGAAGTTGGCGGCTTGACCGGAAGAGGTCAACATGGCAGCCACGCCACCCTCCAAAGCTGCGATTTTGGCAGCCACAGCGTCGTTCGTCGGGTTTTGCAGACGCGTATAAAAATAGCCACTTGCCTCCAGGTCGAACAGTTTTGCCATCTGTTCGCTGGAGTCATACTTGAAAGTTGTACTTTGATAAATCGGAAGCACACGTGGTTCTCCATTGGTGGGTTGCCATCCGGCTTGCACACAAAGGGTCTCCTGGTTCAATTTGTTTGCCATAATGAATGATTTACTTGCTAAAACGTTTGTGTTAAGTGGCCACAAAGATACAGGATTCCTCGCGTAAATCCATGCGTATCAGGCTAAGATCTTCCTGCGCAACACCTGGAACCAGATAAAGCTGGCTATGCCCTTCAGACCACTGGAGAGGCTGATGGCCCACCAGACACCTGCCACTCCCAAGCCATTGGCTGCCAATACGATCGCCATTGGGATTCGCAAGGTGTTGAAAGTAACACTGATAACAGCCGGAGGAAGGGTTCGTCCGGTTCCATAGAAAAGGCCTTGCATCGTGATCTCCATCATCATCAAAAGCAACGTATAGCCATCAATTCGGAGAAATAGACCGCCCGCCTTATAGGCCTCGGGTTCGGGCACGATCAACGAGAAGAGTTCACAACCGTAAAAGACAAACAGGATGGTACAGAATAATCCCATACCTGCACACATTTTCAAAGTCGTATGATAGGCACTGATCACCCGCTCCTTGCATCCGGCGGCATAGTTCTGTGCCGTAAAGGTACTGAGTGCCGTACTGAACCCTTGCGAAGTGTTCCAGGCCAGGGCTTCTACCTGCCCGCCGGCTGTCAGAGCCGTCAGACCGATATGGCCGCCATAGGTGGAGGCGGTCCTTCCCATCAGCAGATTGATCACGGCAAAGAAGGCATTGAGCAGGGCTACAGGTGTCCCCAACCGGAAAATCTGTCGGGTCTGCCGCATCTGCAAGCGGGTCCAGAAAGGGAATCCGCCCAACACCCGGTTGCGGACCTTCATCTGGTACACAAACAGGGCCACCACCGTCGCTTGAGAGAGCCAAGTGGCCCATGCGGCTCCTGCTGTTCCCCAGCCAAAGTATAAAATAAAAAGCGGATCCAGCAACATATTCAGCAACAGACCTGTACCACTGATGTAAAACGGGATCTTGCTCAGGCCGGCCGCATTGTGGATACCTGTACAGGCCATGGCCAGAAAGACAAAAGGAAAGGCGGTCGCCACAATCCGCAGATAATGGGCTGCCTCATCGACAATGGAGGCTTCCAGATTGAACAGCGTGAGAATGGGATGTGCCAGACTGAACAGCAACGTACCCCAAATCAACGCAATCAGCAAGGCAATCGTCAGGTTATGTGAGGCAAAACTACGGGCCTCCTCCGTCTGTCGGGCTCCTATACATTGTCCTACGCTCACCTGCGAACCGACACCGGTCAGCAATGAGATGGAATTGGTCATCCAGGTCAATATCCCCACAGCACCGATGGCGGCCACCGATTCACTGCCCAACCGTCCTACCCACGCCATATCCGTAAGGCTGTAGGCCATCTGGATAAACGAGGTCCCCATGATCGGCATGGCCAGCCCGAACAACAGCCTCGTAATGGGGCCTTCTGTCAGATTCTTCGTTCCTTGCATCTCTTTCTGATTAAAAAAAAGGGCGATCGCTTCTCTTTCTTGGGAAGCAATCGCCCTCTATATACGATTGGGGAGAGATTACATCATACCACCCATGCCGCCCATACCCGGATTCATAGCCGGAGCAGCCGGAGTCTCCTCTTTCTTGTCAGCGATGACACACTCTGTAGTCAGGAACATGCCGGCGATAGAAGCCGCATTCTCCAATGCTACACGAGTTACCTTAGCCGGGTCGATCACACCGGCAGCACACAAGTTCTCGAAGCAGTCCTTACGTGCATTGTAACCGAAGTCACCTGTGCCCTCTTTTACCTTCTGAACGATGACGGCACCCTCTTTACCAGCGTTAGCCACGATCTGACGCAACGGCTCTTCGATCGCACGTTTTACGATCTCGATACCTGTTGTCTCATCTTCGTTCTCACCCTTCAGACCTTCCAATGAGCTGATTGCACGGATGTAGGCAACTCCACCACCCGGAACTGTACCCTCTTCGATAGCAGCACGGGTTGCATGCAAAGCATCATCTACGCGGTCTTTCTTTTCTTTCATCTCAACCTCTGACGGTGCACCTACATACAGTACGGCTACACCACCTGCCATCTTGGCCAGACGCTCCTGCAGTTTCTCCTTGTCGTAGTCAGATGTTGTGTTCTCGATCTGAACCTTGATCTGAGCGATACGAGCCTGGATAGCCTCCTTGTCACCGGCGCCGTTCACAATGGTTGTGTTGTCCTTGTTGACTGTTACCTTTTCAGCTGTACCCAGCATATCCATGGTAGCACCTTCCAACTTCAGGCCCTTCTCTTCTGAGATCACGATACCACCTGTCAGTACAGCGATATCCTCCAACATAGCCTTACGACGATCACCGAAGCCCGGAGCCTTCACAGCACAGATCTTCAGAGAACCACGCAGACGGTTGACAACCAAAGTAGCCAATGCTTCGCTGTCGATGTCTTCAGCAATGATCAACAACGGACGACCGCTCTGTACAGTCGGCTCGAGGATCGGCAGCAGGTCTTTCAGGACAGAGATCTTCTTGTCATAGATCAAGATATACGGATTCTCCATCTGGCATTCCATCTTCTCCGTATCTGTTACGAAATAGGGAGAGATATAGCCACGGTCAAACTGCATACCTTCTACTACGTCAACCGTTGTTTCTGTACCCTTGGCCTCTTCTACCGTGATCACACCCTCTTTCTTGACTTTGCCCATAGCCTCGGCAATCAGTTTACCGATTGTCTCGTCACCATTGGCAGAGATCTTGGCCACATGCTCGATCTTCTCGAACTTGTCACCTACCTCTTCAGCCTGCTCAGCGATGTTTTCTACCACTTTTGCAACGGCCTTGTCGATACCACGCTTCAGATCCATCGGGTTTGCACCGGCAGTCACGTTCTTCAGACCTACGCCAATGATAGCCTGAGCCAATACAGTAGCAGTGGTTGTACCGTCACCTGCATTGTCGTTTGTCTTGGAAGCTACCTCTTTTACCAGCTGTGCACCCATATTTTCAAACGGGCAAGCCAATTCGATCTCCTTAGCGACCGTCACACCATCCTTTGTGATGTGCGGAGCACCAAATTTCTTCTCAATGATCACATTACGACCTTTCGGGCCTAATGTCACCTTCACTGCGTTTGCCAGTTCGTCCACACCCTTCTTCAACAGGTCGCGGGCATCCATATCATATTTAATCTCTTTTGCCATGATGTTTGTAGTTTTAAAATAATGTTATGTATAGAATAATACTAAGAATTGAGATATTTAGATGATAGCTAAAATATCACTCTGACGCATGATCAGATATTTTTCGCCTTCCAACTCGATTTCCGTACCGGCATACTTGCCATACAGAACTGTATCACCATTCTTTACAACCATTTCTTCATCCTTTGTTCCGTTACCTACGGCAACAACTTCCCCCTTTAAAGGTTTCTCTTTTGCTGAATCAGGAATAATGATTCCGCCAAGTGTCTTTTCTTCTGCTGCAGCCGGCTTAATCAGCACTCTGTCTGCTAATGGTTTAATATTCATCTTTCTTCTATATTTAAATTGTTAGTATTCGAATTGTCTGTCATTGCTTTCGCAATCACACACTTCTCTCTACGAATAGTGTGCCAAACCGTCTTGCAGGCTAAATTCTGTCATTTTTTCCGTCCTGAAACAGCATCAGCCGGATACTGACTGACAAGCTGTCGTATCCGGCTGACACATTGGAAGGATATTTCTGTTCCTTATGATTGTAATGTCTCGATCAACTCTTCCAGACTCACCAAGCGCTGTTCGCCAGTGATCATGTTTTTCAGATTGATCTTCGAAGCCTCGATCTCTGTCTCTCCGACAATCGCCACAAACGGAATCTTCTTGGCATCGGCATAGCTCATCTGCTTCTTGAGCTTGGCAGCTTCCGGATAGAGCTCCGTACGGATGCCGGCGGCCCGCACACGTGCCACAAGCGGCAACAGATAGGTCTCCTCCGTTGCACCAAAGTTCGTAAAGAGCAGCTGGGTGGTCTGCAGGGAATCAGCCGGATAGAGATCCAACTGGTTCAGTACATCGAAGATACGGTCTGCCCCGAATGAGATTCCCACACCGGAAACACCGTTCAGACCGAAGACTCCCGTCAGATTGTCATAACGTCCGCCACCGGTGATACTGCCAATCTGAACATCCAACGCTTTCACCTCAAAGATGGCTCCCGTATAATAGTTCAAGCCGCGTGCCAACGTCAGATCCAACTCCAGTTCAGCCCGCAGAGGGGTATGGGAGATCCGTTCCAGGATAAAGGCAAGTTCCTCCACTCCCTTCAGACCGGTTTCCGAAGCGGCCAGCAAGGTCCGCAAGGTCTCGATCTTCTCCTGATTGGAACCCTGCAACAGAATGATGGGTTGCAGTTTGCCGATGGCCTCCTCAGAAAGCCCTTTCGAACGCAACTCTTCATTGACATTATCCAGTCCGATCTTGTCCAGCTTGTCAATGGCCACGGTAATATCGACAATCTTGTCAGCCTCACCGATGATCTCGGCAATACCGGAAAGTATCTTGCGGTTGTTCATCTTGATGCACACCCGAATACCGAAGCGATGGAACACCTCGTCCATAATCTGGATCAATTCCACCTCGTTGATGAGAGAGTCCGAACCTACCACATCCCCGTCACATTGATAGAATTCCCGGTAACGTCCCTTCTGCGGACGGTCGGCACGCCAGACCGGCTGGATCTGATACCGTTTGAAAGGAAAACTGATCTCATTCCGGTGCTGCACCACAAAACGGGCAAAAGGCACGGTCAAGTCATACCTCAACCCCTTCTCACACGCCTTGGCAGCAAACTTCAACGGATTCTTCTCGTTCAGCTCCTCAGTGGTGATGCCAGAAAAGCAGTCACCGGAGTTCAGAATCTTGAACAGCAGCTTGTCTCCCTCTTCTCCATATTTGCCCATCAACGTGGAGAGATTCTCCATAGCCGGTGTTTCAATCTGCTGGAAACCATATAGGTGATATACGTCACGGATTGTATTGAATATATAGTTTCGTTTCGCCATCTCCATCGGCGAAAAGTCTCTCGTACCTTTTGGAATACTCGGTTTTTGCATAGCTTTCTTCTACATTTGATTTTTGCGTGCAAAGATAGGGTTTTTAACGACAAATTCCCAATGACTGAAAATCAATCATTGGGAATCTTGGAAGGTGGTCCCACTTGGGCTTGAACCAAGGACTCCCTGATTATGAGTCAGGTGCTCTAACCAACTGAGCTATAGGACCAGTTTCGGACCTTCTTCCGAAATCGGGTGCAATATTACTACTTTATGCCGAGATATGCAACATTTCCACCCAAAAAGTGAAAAGCCTTCTTGATATGCAGCCTGTTTGGTGAACGTATAGTGATTTTTATAAGGTGAATAATCATTTTTGTAAAGTCGCCACATGCCCTATTGGGGACATTTTACAATCCGGACCCGTTTTTTTGGCAAATAGTGAAAAACAAATCCCTGTTTCTAAAAAGGGACTTCAGAAAAAATAGAGCATCTTTGTCCTGTCTTGATGACGGTGATGTTGTCGGACGTTAACCAAGACTTGGCTTCTACTATCTGGGTTTTTTATTTCTTAATTTAGACCGGAACATACCTGAATGTAGGCTCTTATTCTACAGATCGTGAGGTTTCGTAGAATAAGAGCCTTTTTTATCGGTCGATATTGACAAGTTGGAATGGTGTTTTCCTCCTTAACTACGCAAGGGACCGATTCCTTTCATTTGAGTGGCATACAGGTTTCTCTCGATGTAACAAGATTTTCCTCGGGATGAAACAAAATTGTCTGCTATGTAGAAGTTGCTGTCTGTCATCGTTCAGCCAAGGCTGAATGGTCATAGAAGTAAATATCAAGTGCCATCGAAGAAGATAATCCTTACCGTTCAGCCTTGGCTGAACGGTAAGGATTGCCCAATGCAATTGGCAGAAATATATGTCCGGTTGGGGAACTGTCTGGAGTATAAGGCTTATTTGGCCCAATTGCGGGCTGCGGGGACAGGTGGCAAGGGCTTGCGCTCCTGCAGTTGTCGCATAACCTCCTCAATGGCACGGTTCAGCTGCTCATCTTCTCCGTTCCATTCCTTGATCGGATCATTGTCGATCAGGATGTCAGGATCTACACCATGGTTCTCAATGATCCATTGGCCGTTCTTCGGATCGTAGCTCGTAAAGAACGGAACGCGGATGTCGGTTCCATCCATATAGGGGAGGGGTCCGCTGATACCTACAATGCCACCCCAAGTACGGGTACCGATCAGTTTGCCCAGACCCAATGCACGGAATCCCCATGGGAAAAGGTCACCGTCCGAAGCGGAATATTTGTTGATCAGGCAGACCTTTGGACCGACCTGCGTACCGTCGGGTACCGTACCGATCCGGTTAGAGCCCCGACGCATGGTCAGCCTGTAGGGTTCACGGGCCAACCGTTCAAGAATCATCGGAGAAACATTGCCGCCACCATTGGCCCGGTCATCAATGATCAATCCCTCTTTATCCAATTGGGGATAGAAATAGCGGGCAAACTCGTTCAAGCCTTCCGGTCCCATATCCGGGATGTAGATATACCCGATACGTCCGTTGCTGGCTTTTTCCACTTTCCGCATATTCTCCTGTACCCAATTATAATGATAGAGTGAATACTCTTCTGCCAATGGCCGGATCACTACGGGATGCGCTCCTGCCAATTGCGGTTTGCTGTTCAACAACAGTTCGGTCGGTACGTCAGCCTTCCCTACCAACAGGGAGTACATATCTTTTGTCTGGTTGGTAGGCACTCCGTCAATGGCTACAATATAATCACCCACTTTGGCATCAATGCCGGCTTCTGTCAAAGGCGAGCGAAGCTCTTTGCTCCAAGAGGCTCCCGGCAGAATCTTTTCCAGACGGAAGAAACCGGATTTGTCTCGAGAGATCTCTGCTCCCAGCAGACCTGTTTCTGTACGGGCCGGACGTTCGGTCTCTCCCGGATTCACATACGCATGTCCGCACTCCAGCTCGCCGATCATCTCCCCAATCACATAGTTCAAGTCGATACGTGTCTTTACATAGGGCAACAAGACCGCATATTTCTGTCGGATCGCTTTCCAATCCACACCGTGCATGTTCTCCACATAGAAACCGTCACGGAATGCACGCCAGGCCTCTCCGAAAATCTGAGGCCATTCCTGCGCATAATCGACAGGAATACGCATGTGAGACAGATCTACGGACCGGCTCAGATCGGCTTTTCCCGAAGGAATGTCTGTGACATATAGCTGCATTCCCTTTCTGAACAATGCCTTTTTGGAACCCGGAGTCACACCCATCCAAGCCCCTTCAGCTATGGTCTCCTCCTTCTGGTCTTTCAGATTATACATCTTCGTCCCTCCCCGGGTATAATAATAGACCTTGTCGCCATCGCCATACAAGGGAGAATAGAAGGCCGGAGACAACGGCAACTTCACGATGCGGTCCGACAACCCCTCTGTGTCGATTCGCAGGGAAGTTGCTTTGGCAGTGTCAGCTTTTGCGGGGACAGATCGTTCCAGGAACGGTGAAGGGGTTTCCTTGGAGAGCAGCACCAGATAGAGCCCATACATATTGTTATATATGTGGTTCCACTCCAAAGAGCCATACATCGGGTGGAAATCGCGGGCCGAGGTGAACAGCAGATACTTGCCATCCTGACTGAAAACCGGATTGCGGGAGTCATACCAACGGTCTGTCACCTCAAATTCCTTCTGTGTGGCCAACTGGTAGAGATAGATCCGCTCCACATCATTTTCCGAATTACGGCTGTAGGTCAGCCATTGGTTGTCGGGCGAGAATGAGAGGTTGGAGACAGCTCCGATCGGTGTCTGCATCAGTGTAGTGACCTTTTTAGAGGCGACATCCAATACATTCAACCGATTCTTGCGATCCGTATAGGCAATCTTCTTTGCATCCGGACTCCACACAAAGCTCCAGATATAGGTGTCGTTGTTCTTTGTCAGCTGTATCGGCTCCGATCCGTCCAATGCCTGCAAATAGAGTTCCGTCTCACCGGTACGATCGGAGATGTAGGCGATGGCTTGTCCGTCGGGAGCCCAAGAGGCTTGACGTTCGTGCGCTCCTGGTGTGCGGGTGATGTTTTTGGTCACCCCTTTGTCAGCCGGCAGGTTAAACACCTCTCCACGAGCAGTAACCGCTACTTGTGTGCCATCCGGCGAAAGGCTGGAGGCCGTCACGTAGGAGGCACCCTCTTTGGTCGTTTCCCGGGCATAGATCAGATCCGATGACAGAGAGACGGTGATCTTCTCCGGCTTCTTGGTCGTCGCATCCAGTTTATACAAATAACCGCCATTCTCAAAAACGATCCAGCGGCCATGGGCACTGGGGAATTTCACATCATACTCGGCAAAGTTTGTCACCTTAGTGGTCTGTTTGCTCTGAGTATTATAGACAAAGAGATTCATGATCCGATCCCGATCCGACAGGAAGAAGATCTCTTCCCCAATCCACATGGGGAAAATGTCCTGTGCCTCGTTTTCCGTTACATTCGTTACCTTACGGGCGGCCTCATCGTAAATCCACACATCATCTGCCATACCGCCCTTGTAATATTTCCAGGTACGGAACTCACGCATCACACGG